>JAHEKK010000034.1 GCA_024638395.1 Gemmatimonadota bacterium
CTCGAGCGGGCGTGCCGGGACAAGATCCAGCTCCTCGGATCGTGGAACGCCGTACAGATCACCAGCCTCGGACGGGGGACCAATCCCGAGGCGCGAGGGAAGCGCCTGGGCGACCTGGCCGAGGAGCTCGGCGAAGATCCGTATGCCCTGACGGTCCGGCTGCTGGAGGAGGAAGGGGGGAGCGTGGGGATGATCGGGTTCGGAATGTCGGAGGAGAATACCGAGAAGATCCTTGCCCATCCTCTCGGGATGATCTGCTCTGACGGCGGCGCCTATGCCCCCTACGGACCCCTCTCCAACTCCTCTCCCCATCCGCGGGGATACGGGAGCTTTCCCAGAGTCCTGGGGCACTATGTCCGAGACCGGCGGATCATGTCGTTGGAGGCCGCGGTGGCCAAGATGTCCGGAGCTCCGGCTGCGAAGCTGGGTCTCGTCGATCGGGGGCGCCTGGCGGTGGGCGCAGTGGCGGACGTGGTCCTCTTCGATCCGGACCGGGTCGGCGACACCGCCACGTTCGAAGCTCCACACCAGTATCCCACGGGGATCCCCCACGTGATCGTCGGAGGCGTCCCGACCATCCGTGACGGCGAGCAGACGGGAGTACGTGGGGGCGGGGCCGTCCGAGGGTCCGGAGCCCGGCGGGGCTGAGCCCCCTGGACAACGTCCGCCGACCCTGGCCGTGAAGCCCCTCTCGCCGATCCTGGATGCCCTCGAGGCCGAGCTGCGGGACCGGGCCGCAACCTGGACCGGCGGCAGTGATCCCTTCGAAGAAGACGACGTGTTCAACGACTGGGCCCTCCGGATCCACGAAGCGCAATGCCAGGCCTACCCTGCGTTGGCCCGCTTCTGGGAGGGCCGGGGCTCGCCCCGTCCGGGGCATTGGACGGAGATTCCTCCGGTCCCGGCCCAGGCGTTCAAGTCCACGCCACTCGGGCCCGACGGGCCGGAGGCGGTGTTCCGGACCAGCGGCACGACGAGGGGGGGCGAGAAGCGTGGCGAGCACCGAATCGGTCGTCTGTCCCTCTACCGCGCCGCCGCGCGCTTGTCCTATCGCGCTGCCCTTCTGCCGGGGGGTGCCTCCGTTCGCCTGCTGAGCCTCGTACCCCATCCGGAGGAGGACCCCCACTCCTCCCTTGCACGCATGGTGGGCTTCATTGCCCTCGAGGACGAAGTGGAGGAAGCCGTCTGGTACTTCCGGTCCACGGCGGGGGTGCTCGTGGAGGAATGCCGCGCCTGGCTGGCCGAGGCTTGCGAGGACCGAACACCGGTCCTGATCCTCTCCACTGCCTTTGCCCTTGCCCAACTCCTGGAGGCGATGGCGACACGTCCGGTCGGCCTTCCGGCCGGTTCCTCGTTGATGGAGACAGGGGGATTCAAGGGACATGCCGTGGCCCTCGGACGCGACGAGCTCTACGACCGGGTGTGGCGTACCCTGGACATCGGTGAGCCCTACATCGTCGGCGAGTACGGGATGACGGAGTTGCTCTCGCAGGCCTACGACGGCCAGGCCGGCTCAGCCGGGCCCGTGGGAGAGCGGCGTCACCATTTTCCGCCCTGGGTTCGGACCCGTGTGTTGGACCCGGTGAGCCTGGAGCCCGCGGATCCGGGTACCAGAGGCGTACTGGCCCACTTCGACCTGGCCAATGCCGCATCGGTATCCCATGTGCTCACGGAGGATCTGGGAGTCCTGGAGGACGGCGGCGGATTTCGCCTGTTGGGAAGAGCCGAAGGCTCGGAGATGCGGGGTTGCTCGTTGATGGCGGAGTCCTTCATCCGATCCCTGGAAGGGCGCCGCTAGTGGGAACCGCCGGGGGATCGGGGAAACGGGCACGCGGGGCAGCCGGGTGGTGGTGGTCCCCGGACAGGGACCCTCCGGAGACGTTCGAGGCCGTCGGCCTACTCGACGTGCCCCGGGTGGGTCCGGCGGACGTGACCCGGTTGATGGCTCGACTCCGGGGGTCGGGGGGAACGCTCAGAACGAGGGCGGTGCGCGACATCGCCGAAACACTCGGCCGCACGGGGGAGCGGATCCTGGATTCGGAGCTGGACGACCTCTGCCCTCAGGTAGCGGCGGAGGCCTCCCTTTCGGAGGCCATGGCCCGGCGGGTCGTGGTCGGCATGGCCGGTGGATGGACCCGGTCGGCCCTGTCCCGCCTTCTGGAATCGGAGTTTCCGGACCCTGGGGTCCTCGACGGCTTCCGCCAGGTCGGTGGGCGGATGCTTCACGCCCGTGGTCTCGGATTGACGCTCCACCTCGGAGCGGGTTCGGTGCCCGGCGTGGGCACGACCTCTCTGATCCGCGCTCTCTTGGTAAAGTCTCCCTCCCTCGTGAAACCAGGCTCGGGCGACGTGACCCTGGTGGTCGGTTTCCTTCGACTCCTTTGGGAAGAAGACCCGGAGCTGGCCGCATGCGCCGCGGCCCTGTACTGGAGGGGAGGGGCGGAGGAAAGCCGCCTTCTCGAGGATCGGGCCTTTCAAGAGGCGGATCAGGTCGTCGTCTACGGGGGCTGGGAGGTGACGGAGAGGGTTCGCAAGAGCGTCCCGGCCCATGTCCGTGTCGTTTCTCATGGACCGCGGGTGGGGGTGGTGGTGGCCGGGCGGGATACGAGCCCTGAAGCCGTAGCCGATGCGGCGGCCGTCTTCGATCAGCGGGGATGCGTCAGCCCGCAGGTCGTGCTTTTCCTGGGGACCATGGAGGCCACAGCGGCGTGGGCGCGACGGCTCCACGGAGCCCTTTCGGACGTGGCCGTCGAGTATCCGCCCGGTCCGGTCGACCCGGCCCTCGCGTCTCGCCTTCATCAGCTCCGGGGGGCGCTGGAGCTCCGCGCCGCCGGAGGCGAAGAGGTCCTGGTGCTGGGGGGCGGCGGCAGTTCCACCGTCGTCGTGGCCGGATTGGTGGACGTGGAACCGCTGGGGGGCCGGACGGTGTGGATCGTGCCCTGTCGCGACCGCTCCGCCCTGGACCGGGGCCTGGAGGCCATGGGTCCGGTCCTTCAATCGGTGGGGGTGGACGAACCCGCCCTGAGGGAAATCGTGGCGGTCCGTGCGGCCGCCGCCGGCGCCAGCCGGATCGTCCCCGTACGGGAGCTCGCATTCCCGCCCGCCGAGTGGCTCCACGACGGAAGCCGGCCTCTTGTCGAGCTCACACGGTGGGCCGAGTGGCGCTAGGGACGCACCACGGACGAGGTGTCACGGGAAGGCTGCGGGCTACCCCGTCCGGGGTTCGTCGACTGCTGGTTGGACTCGGTCCGAGAGCGCCGCGGGAGGTCCACCCGACCTGTCGGACCTTCTCTAGTCGTCAGACTCCGGTTCGGCCCGCCACATGACCATCTGGCGGGTGCCGTTGGGATTCTCTTCGACACGGACCGTGAGGGTGTCGCCTTCTTCGATACCGCAATCGTCACGCATATCCTGAGGGATCGTTATCCGCCCTCCTACGCCCACGGTCACGTCGGAATAGTAGAGCGTACGATAGATCGCCATTCAGGCTCCTCTCCCCACATGGCCCGATCTCAGGGTCCTGGAGGTCTTGGATGATTGAGAGTACATCCCCAAATCTAAGAGTCCCCGGAAGGCGTCTCCAGGGGTTGAAGCGTCCACTCCATGCCAACGTAGAGCCGGGGATGGGCGACCGGTCGGCCCTCCACCCGCGATCTGACGTCGGATCTTCCACCCACCTCCCGGAAAAGAACTCCCATGGTTGAGCTCGCGATCCATACCCGAGGAGTCGGCAAGGCCTTCGGGAGCCATACCGCCGTGTCCGACTTTGACTTGGACGTGCCCAGGGGCACGATCTACGGGCTCCTGGGGCCCAATGGCTCGGGGAAGACGACCATGATCCGGATGATCATGGGCATCCTTCTACCGGACCGGGGCCGGATCGAGATCTTCGGCGCCCCGTCCGACTTTCGCTCCAGGCGCCGCGTCGGGTACCTCCCCGAGGAACGTGGCGTCTACGAGAAGATGCGGGTCCTGGACCAGCTCGTGTTCCTGGGGGAGATCAGGGGTGTGGACCGGTCGCTGGCTAGGGCAAGGGCCTCGCAATGGCTGGAACGGCTTTCTCTGGCCGGTTGGGCCGGACGAAAGGTCCAGGACTTGTCCAAGGGGATGCAGCAGAAGGTCCAGTTCATCGCTACCGTCCTCCACGATCCCGACCTCCTGATCCTCGACGAGCCCTTCAGTGGTCTCGACCCCATCAATCAGGAGGTGCTCGAGGCCATCGTCCGAGACGAACAGGATCGTGGAAAGACGATTCTGTTTTCTACTCACCTCATGGAACAGGCAGAACGTCTCTGTGAGCGTGTATGCCTCATCTCCCGGTCCAGGAAGGTGTTGGATGGGGATCTGAAGACGCTACGCCGCGAGGAGCGATCGGGAGTGGTGTCCGTCGAATTCGATGGAGACGGCTCGTGGCTCGCTGTCCCGTGGGTGGAATCGACGTCCATGGTTGGCGACGGCGTCCACGTGACCCTCGTCGAGGGAACGGATCCGATGCGGCTCTTGGGGGCGGCCTTGGAGGGGGGTGTCCAGCTCCGACGATTCGAGATGGTGGAGCCGAGCCTCCGGGAGATCTTCGTCCGGCATGCCGGGGCTGGGACCGAGTCTTCGGCTCCTCTGGAGGCTGCCTCATGAAGCCCGTCTGGACGGTGGCACGGCGGGAATTCCTGGAGCGGGTCCGGTCCCGGGGGTTCATCATCGGCACGGTGGCCCTGCCGCTGGTGGCCCTGATCCTGATGGGATCCAGCGCAGCCCTCGGCTCCCGGGGGCAGCAGGCGCGGCGGAACCTCGCCGTCGTCGACTTCACCGGGTATCTGGCAGAAAGGGTCCAAGCAGGACTCGAGTCGTCCGGATACCAGGTCGAGGTGCTGCCCCGGGACGGGCTCGACGGCCTCGATGGTCGGGTCACGGACGGGGAGTTCTTCGGCTACCTGCTCCTGGACGACCTGACGATCGAGGAGGGGGCCGCGGTGTTCCGGGGAAAGGAGCCACTCGGAACCGTTTCCGAGGGGCTTGTCCGGGCCACGATCGTTCAGAGTGCTCTCGCCGCCCGCCTGAGCGGCTCCGGGGACGGCACCGATGCCGAAGCCCTGCTTCGGGGTGGCTCCCTCGAGTTCGAGTCCACCTCCGGCGACTCCACCGCCGAGGACCTGAGAGCCGCCACCATCGCCGGGTTCGTCGGGGCCATGCTGCTGTACATGAGCATGCTGGTCTACGGGACCTTCGTCATGCGCTCCGTGCTGGAAGAGAAGCGGAACCGCGTTGTGGAGGTGGTGATCTCCTCCATTCGCCCGTGGCAGTTGATGCTGGGGAAGATCCTGGGCGTGGGGGCCGTCGGCCTGGCCCAGATGACGATATGGGCGGTGGCGTTCCTACTCATCCTCCTGCTGGCCCTGCCGAATCTCGTGGCCTTCTGGCCGGTGCTGGAGGAGCTGGGAGACATGGGCCGATTCGTTCCGGGGGTCGGGACGGTGGCCCTTTTCGGAGCCTATTTCCTGTTGGGATACTTCCTCTACTCGTCGCTCTTTGCGGCGGTCGGCGCCATTTGCACCCGGGAGGAAGAGGCCCAACAGGTCCAGTTTCCCATCATCATGCTCCTGGTCTTCCCACTGATCCTTCAGACCAGCGCCATCGAAGGGAACGGCTTCCCGTGGCTGGACTGGGCTGCCGTCTTCCCCTTCTTCAGCCCGATTCTGATGTTCCCGCGAGCGGTCGCAGGGGTCGTCCCGGGTTGGATGGTGGCCCTATCCATCGCTCTGATGATCCTGGCTCTGGTGGCTACCGCATGGATCGCGGGGCGGATCTACCGGGTCGGGATCCTCATGCAGGGCAAGAGGCCCACTCTACCTCAGATCCTACGTTGGGTGCGGGAAGCCGACTGAGGGGTATGAACCGCCCTGTCACCGGGGGGCGTCCATCCGCACGCCCCGGGGACGGATCCTGGAAGGGAAGCGCTGGCGCGGGTCGAAGCCCGTCTTCAGCTGGGCGCCTTCCGGACCGATCGCAGCATGGACGAGAGGTTATGCTGGTCGAAGCCCCCGGCCCGGACCATCGCCTCTTCGTAGGTCGGCTCGATGATGATCACCGTGGTCCGCGCGGGCTCCTCGTGCCCTGCCTGGTCCGTCGGCACGAAGCAGAGGCGGCCTCGGCACGAGGCGGGACGGAGGGCATCGTCGACGAACTCGAGATACACGTCCCAGAACCGCCCCTCGTGGGTGAACGTCGTCAGATGCTGTCCCGTAGACGAGCGGTCACTCCCGGCTCCGCCATGCGAAGCGGGAATCGGAGAGCCTGGGGGGGGAGGGCTGAACTGCGATTCCATGTCGAAGTCTAGCACGGTGGTTGTGCCTGACCAAGGGACCCTCGTATGCGCCGTCAAACCGGATCCGATCCCCTGAAAACCCGGCTCCGACGCCGTGTTTCCCATGGCTTCAGACCGGCTTTGGAGCTTCATTGACATGCCCCTACCCCAAACCTAGCTTCCGGCGGCTTGTTCCATACCGATCTCAACTCCCCTGAATCGACCCGCGTGTCGGGTCCCGGACGCCGACCCTATATGAAACGGTTGTGGCTGACGGCTGCATTGGGAGGAGTGCTGATCCTCGGCACGGTCGCTTTCGTAGGCGGCCAGGGCGAACAGGACGCGGGAGCTGCGGCTCCCGCCACGACTGTCGAGGCGGCCTCTCAACCCATCCAGTTCCCCCACAATACACACGCCGGCCAATTCCAGATCGACTGCCAATACTGCCATTTCTCGGCGGAACGCTCGGTCGACGCCGGAATTCCGCCCGTGGAATCGTGCATGGGCTGCCACCGGGTCGTCCCCGGACGCAACAACCCCGAAGAAGTGGCCAAGGTCGTCGAGCATTACAATGCGGGAACCCCGATTCCGTGGCGGCGGATCTACAAAGTCTCCGATCACGTGCGCTTCCCCCACCTGCGCCACGTGAACGCCGGCGTCGATTGCCAGACCTGTCACGGACAGGTTCAGGAAATGGGCGTTCTCGAAACCGTGGCGCCCGAGGCCCGTGACCTGAAAATGGGTTGGTGCATCAGCTGCCACGTGGAACAAAACGCATCCCGCGACTGCACGGTATGCC
Source organism: Gemmatimonadota bacterium (assembly GCA_024638395.1). Lineage (GTDB taxonomy): Bacteria > Gemmatimonadota > Gemmatimonadetes > Longimicrobiales > Gaopeijiaceae > JAHEKK01. The sequence continues at coordinate 7,098 of JAHEKK010000034.1, forward strand.
ACTACTAGCCCGGACGCCCCAGGTGGGTAGCCCTGCCTCCAACGGGTCCGGAGCCGTCCCCTCTTCCAATCTGCGTTTGCACAGAAATACATGAGCGACGGACTGAAACGACGGGACTTCTTGAAGGTCCTGGGTGTGAGCGGAGCAGGGGCGTCGATCGCCGGCTGCTCGACCCAGGAAGTCGAACGTTTGATTCCCTACGTCGTGCCGCCGGAGGATATCACCCCCGGGGTGGCGACCTGGTACGCTTCGGTGTGCCAGGAGTGTTCCGCCGGATGCGGAATCCGGGTACGGACCCGCGAGGGCCGGGCCGTGATGATCGAGGGCAATCCTGAACATCCGGTTTCCGCCGGCGGGGTCTGTTCGAGAGGCGTCTCGGCTCTCCAGTCCCTGTACGATCCGGATCGCGTCGCGACACCCATGCGGATGGGACAGAGCGGTCTCGAGGGCACGACCTGGGACGAGGCCATGCAGGCCCTCGTCGGGGGCCTCCAGGGTGCGGCCAACCCCCTCTTCATCACCGGAATCCTCGGGCCCACCGAAGAGCTGCTGGTGAATCAGTTCGTTGCCGCGCTGGGGGGGCGGCGCGTGGTCTTCGACCCGCTGTACGACACGGCCTTGCGGGAGGCGACCCGGATTGCCTTCGGAGTGGACGCCCTACCCCACTACGACCTCGCGAATTCGGGACTGGTCGTCTCCTTCGGAGCCGACTTCCTCGAGACGTGGGGATCCCCGGTGGCCATGGGCCGGCAGTTTGCCCACATGCACGGGGTGGATCACGGTGAGAAGGGTCGGTTCGTCTTTCTGGGCTCCCGCCTTTCCCTGACGGGCCAGAATGCCGATGAGTGGATCCCGATCCCGCCGGGGTCGGAAGCGGCGGTGGCCCTCGGGATGGCGGCTCATCTGGTTCAAGCGGGAGCCGACGCGGGGCCCTACGCGGACCTCCTGTCGGCCCACAGCGCCGAGTCCGCCGCCCAGGCCGCCGGTACGGAGGCCACGGCCATCGCGGCCCTGGCCAACGATCTGGCTTCGGTGCCGAGCATCGTATTGGGCCCCGGCCTGGCCGGCAGCCACCGGGGCGCGGCGGCGGCCAACCTGGCCGTCTTGGTGCTGAACGCGGTCGCAGGCAACGTGGGCCAGACCGTTCGGATTCAGCAGACCCAGACCCCCACCGGCGGCGGCTTCGGATCCCTGCTGGAGGCGATCCGCAGCATGTCGGGCGGGAGCCACGGCGCAGTCGTGGTGGCCGGGACCAACCCTGCGTATGCGGCGCCGGCAGGGGCGGGATTTGCCGAGGCTTTCCAATCGGTGGGCTTCAAGGTCGCGTTTGCGTCCGCCCTGGACGAAACATCGGCCATGGCGGACCTGGTGCTACCGGCAAGCCATCCCCTCGAGTCCTGGACAGACTCCATGCCCCGCCCCGGTGTGTATGCCGTCGGGCAACCGGCCATGCGCCCTGTCCCCCACTCCGATTCGCGCCCCATGGCCGATGTGCTTCTCCAGGCCGGTGCGCAGTTGGGTCAAGACTACGGCGGTGCGACGAGCTTCCGCGACTTCCTGAGCCAGGCCAACGCGGCGTGGTTGGCGGCCAACGGCGCCCGAGTGGGCCTGACCGGTGATCCCGCCGCACGTTGGCGGGAACTCCTCCGTACCGGGGCCGTCTCCTACGACGATCCACCGCCGGAGGTGTCCAGTCTCCAACCCTCCGCCACGGCGCTGAGCTTCGATTCGCCGGCTGTCGACGGCGCAGGCGACCTCACCCTTCTCGTCTATCCGTCGTCCCGGTTCGGCGACGGGACCCAGGCCAATCGCCCGTGGCTCCAGGAGCTACCCGACCCGGTCTCGAAGCTGATGTGGCACTCCTGGGTCGAGATCCACCCCGATACCGCCGAGTCCCTGGGCCTGAGAACGGGCGACGTCGTACGCCTGACCACGGACCATGGCGAGGTGGAGGCGCCGGCCTGGGTCTATCCTGGAATCCGCCCCGACGTGGTGGCCATCGCCATGGGAGGCGGACACACGGCCTACGGCCGATTCGCCAACGGGAACGGCGTGAATCCCATGGTGCTTCTGCCCCCCGTCCAGGATGACGCCTCGGGGGCGATGGCCCTGGTGTCCACCCGGGCCACGCTGACGCCGACAGGTGCCTGGCGCCGTGTGGCGACGACGGAGGGCTCCAGCGATCAGGACCAGCGCAATATCGCGCCGGCAGTGGCCCTGGCCGCCCTCGGGCATGCCGCCGAGGAAGAAGCCGGACATCACGAACAGCTTCAGGAACTGCAGGAGATCGGCGGATTCAAGCCCTCCGAAACCGAGGGCCGGGCCGAGGACTACCCCCTGCCCGGAGCGGAGTACGGCGACTACACCCGGGATCAGCCCCGGTGGGCCATGTCCATCGACCTGGACAAGTGTACGGGCTGCAGCGCCTGTGTCACGGCGTGCCAGGCCGAGAACAACGTCCCCTGGGTCGGGGAAAACCAGATCCTCATGGGCAGGGACATGCATTGGATGCGCATCGAGCGGTACTACGAGGCGGTCGATGCCACCCACGCGGGGACCGTCGACATCCGCTTCCTGCCCATGCTCTGCCAACACTGCAACAACGCGCCCTGCGAACCGGTGTGTCCGGTCTTCGCGGCGTATCACACGCCGGACGGTCTCAACGGTCAGGCCTACAACCGTTGTGTGGGTACGAGGTACTGCGCCAACAACTGCCCGTACAAGGTCCGGGTGTTCAACTGGTACAGCTACACCGACCTGATCCCCGAACCGATGACCTGGCAGTTCAACCCCGACGTCACGGTTCGTGAAAATGGCGTCATGGAGAAGTGCTCGTTCTGCGTCCAGCGGATACGGGACGCCGGGAACCGGGCCTCCGTGGAGGGGCGGGACATCCGCGATGGAGAAGTACGGCCCGCCTGTCAGAACAGTTGCCCCACCGGTGCCATTGTCTTCGGCAACGTGAGGGATACGAGCTCGGCGGTGGCCGGATTGGTGGGAGACGAGCGCACCTATCGGGTTCTCGACGAGCTGATCAATACCCAACCTGCCGTCCACTACATGAAGAAAGTCACCCACCACGAAGTGGACTCGGGCGAACACTAATGGCGACTCACGCGTAATGGCCACAGCTGAATCGGAACTGAGACGCCGAGGGGCGCTGCCCCACCCGGACGTCGGCAAATACAGCGACGTCAACCGGGACGTCCTCAAGGTTCTTTCCCGTCCCGGGAAGGGTTGGTGGATCCTCTTCTCCATCGCCTTGGCCGGGGTGGGGATCTTCTTCCTGTCCTGGTTCACACAGATCGTCCGGGGTATCGGCGTGTCGGGCCTCAACGCCCCCGTGGGCTGGGGCGTGTACATCACCACGTTCGTGTTCTGGGTCGGTATCGCTCACTCCGGCACCCTGATCTCGGCGATTCTCTTCCTGTTCCGTGCGCCGTGGCGTCAGTCCATCTACCGGGCTGCCGAGGCCATGACGGTGTTCGCGGTCATGACGGCGGGTCTGTTCCCGCTGATCCACGTCGGACGCGTCTGGCACGCCTACTGGCTCGTGCCCTATCCCAATTCCCGCTTCCTGTGGCCCAACTTCCGGTCGCCGCTGGTCTGGGACGTCTTCGCGGTCACCACCTACTTCACCGTGTCGGCGGTGTTCTTCTACCTGGGGACCATTCCCGACCTGGCCGCCGCGCGTGACCAGGCCCGGGGACTACGGAAGAAGTTCTATCAGGTGACCGCGCTTGGATGGCGGGGCACGGATCGCGAGTGGCACCACTTTTCCAAGGCCTACATCTACCTGGCCGCACTTGCGACACCGCTCGTGCTGTCGGTCCACTCGGTGGTGTCCTGGGACTTCGCAATGTCCATCGTGCCGGGCTGGCACACGACCATTTTCGCCCCGTACTTCGTTGCGGGCGCCATCTTCTCCGGCGTGGCCATGGTCATCACCCTGGCCGTGCCCATGCGGAAGTTCTTCGGTCTCGAGGCGTACCTCACCGTCAAGCACTTCGAGGCCATGGCGAAGCTGTGTCTCCTGACCGCCACGATCGTCCTCTATGCGTACCTGACGGAGTACTTCCTGGCGTGGTACTCCGGGGAACCGCCGGAGCGTGGCTCCTTCTGGAACCGTGCCTTCGGGTCCTACTGGTGGGCCAACTGGATCATGCTGACGTGCAACGGCCTCGTGCCCCTGATGCTCTGGTTCAAGCGGGTTCGCCGGTCGATCGCCGCCCTCTTCGTCATCTCCATTTTCATCAACATCGGCATGTGGTTCGAGCGATTCGTCATCATCGTGACTTCCCTTTCCCACGAGTACGAGCCGTGGGCCTGGGGCCTGTACCGTCCTTCGGTGGTCGAGATGGGCATCCTGTTGGGTAGCTTTTGCTGGTTCGGCTTCTGGTTCCTCCTGTTCACCCGACTCCTGCCCCCTGTGGCGATCGCAGAGATGAAGGAAGTCATTCCGCCGCCCATGCGCGGTGTGAAGGAGGCCTCATGACCAGCGGACGACAGGGATTCTTCGCCCTGTTCGAGCACCTCGACTCGACCGTCGAAGCCTGCAAAGCCCTCCGGGCCAAGGGCCACAAGGGATTCCGAGCCTACGCGCCGCTTCCGGAGCACCACCTGCTCGAGGAAGGCCTGGGGCTGACCCGCAGCCCGGTCCGTGTCTTCACGCTGGCGGGGGGCCTGACAGGAGCGGCGACGGGCTTTGCCTTCACGTCCTGGACTTCCGTGGACTGGCCCCTGATCACCGGGGGCAAGCCCATTCTGTCCATCCCGGCGTATGTCGTGATCGCGTTCGAGATGACCATCCTGTTCGGGGCCCTGGCCACGGTGATCGGCCTGTTCATCAATTCCCGTCTTCCCAACTTCAGCCCCATGGTGGCGTACCATCCCGAGTGCTCCAACGGGAGCTTCGGGATCTATGTGGCGGCCCCCGCCGCGCAGGCCAATGAAGTGCGCGACATCCTCGAGGGTTTCGAGCCGGCCGAGTTGAGAGAAGATCCGGAGGGGTTCGATGTCTAGATGGACCAAGAGGGCCTGTGTGATCCTTCTCGCCCTGGGTACCGGCGCCTGCGTGCCGCTGGACGACTTCATGGCGGCGGTGTTCGGACGGAGCATGCGGGATCAGCGGTCGTTCGACCCCTACGAGAACGCACAGCAGAACGCCATGCTCCCTCCCGAGGGTGCCGTGCCCTTCGCCAGCGGCAATATGGCCGCCGGACCCTTCGACGTGAATCTCGGGCAGGCCGAGGGTGCCACTGACGTACCGGCTCCCTTTACCCAGTTGGACATGGTCAACGACCCGGCTCTGCTGGACGGACTGGTCAACCCGGTCCCGGCAGGCGCCGAGTCCCTGGCCCGAGGGGAGGAACTCTACATCCGGACCTGCACTGTTTGTCACGGGCCGGACGGGGCAGGCAGTACCGGGAACATCTTCGAGGTCCACCCCGCCATGGTTGCGTACCCCCTCCGGGGTGAGCGGGCTCTGGCTTATTCGGACGGGTACATCTACGGGATGATCCGTGTCGGTCGGGGCCTGATGCCCCCGTACGGGCACCAGATCGGACACTACGACCGTTGGCACATCGTGAACTATGTCCGCCAGCTCCAGGGCGGCGCCGGGAACTGAACAGGCTGATCTGAATCCATGGCACATCACCACATTCCCCACGAGGTCCCGACCCGGTATCTGAGCCGAGAGCTCACCGGCCGGACGGTGAGCGGGGTGCTTTTCCTCGTCGGAGCCGTGGCCTTCTTCGTCACGCTCCAGCAGGACTCGGGTCTGGCGTGGAAATCCTACGTGGTCAATTGGAACTACTTCATGTCCCTCTCCATGGGGGGTGTGATGGTGGCGGTGGTCACCTGGATCACCAAGGCGAAGTGGAACTGGTCCCTCCGCCGGGTCCATCAGGCTCTGGGCGCTTACCTGCCCATCGCGTTCCTTCTCTTCATGCCCATGCTTCTCGTCCTTCGGGAGGACTACTTCCCGTGGATCGACATGATGGCGTCGGATCCCATCGTCCAGAAGAAGGCGGCCTACCTCAACGTCCCGTTCCTGGTGATTCGCAATCTGGTGAGGGCACTGGCCCTGTTCGGCATGGCGTTGGCCTTCATCTACCTCGCTGTCCGGCCGGACATGGGTCAGGCACCAGCGTCGGAAGACGCGGGGCGAAAGAACTGGCGGGCGCGCCTCTCCGGAGGATGGCTGGGTCAGGCCGAGGAGGAGGACCGGAGCTACCACCGGATGACCGCCATCGCCCCGGCCCTGGTCCTCACCTACGCTATCGTGATGACGGTTTTTTCCTTCGACTGGGCCATGTCCCTCGAGCCCCACTGGTTCTCCACCCTGTTC
>JAHEKK010000527.1:0-2556 GCA_024638395.1 Gemmatimonadota bacterium
CGTGCCGGTCGAGCTGATGGACGGCGCGCCACAGGCCAGCCCGGACTTGGCGGTGCAATAGACCGCGACGTTCGGGCATCCGGGCCCGCCCGGATCCAGGTTCCCCAGGATCCCCGGAGGAGGAAGCTGGTTGGGGGTGTTGCTGAACAGACCGTAGATGGTGTTGTTCGGACCCGGGGTCCAGCCGGGTTGCGCGTCGGCGTTGATCTCCGCGATGTTCGGGCTCCCGGCCGGGTCGCCGTCGGAGTTGAAGGGCTCGGACAGCATGATCGCGCTGGGCGCGCTCTGACCGCCCAGGATGAACTGGCGGATCCGCTGTCCGTATGCGTTCCAGCCGATGTCACCGGTCGTCTTCTCGTGGCACAGCTGGCAGGACGTCCCGGTACCGTTGAGCACGTTGTCGTCGGACTGGGAGGTCGGGTAGAGAGCCTTCCAGTCCAGGACGTAGCAGTCCGTGTACGGTTGCGGCACGGTCGCCACCGAAGCGGTGATCAAGCAGGTCGCGGAAAGAACACCCAGAATCGAGGCCTTGTTCGTGAACATGGGGCGCATGGGATCCTCCTGACGGATGGATCGGTAAACCGGAGACCGGCGGGTAGATGAAAGCAGCCGAGCTACAGGTCGGGGAGCGGCCGCTGCCGCCCCCCGACGCATTCAGAAGGGTCGTGACCTCAGGGCTTGACGTTCGCCATCTGGACGCGGAGCGTCTTGTAGGCGGCGATCAGTCGGCCGTAGATCTCCTCGAACCTCGGATCGACACCGGTGTTGAGGATTCCCAGCGCCTTGACGTTGGTGCGGAAGGTGACCATGTCCGTGGTCAACCCGGCCCAGGTGGCCGCGATCTCGGACTCGGTGACCAGACCACGCTCCCAGCCGTGAAGGTCTTCGTGGAGCTGCAGCGACTTCACGTCCAGCCCATGGGATCCCATGGACGACTGGTAGACCGAGTGCATGTAGTGGTGCATTTCCTCGGAGGGCTTCCAGACTTCCCACGCGCCCCAGGTGGACTCGGGGTTGATCGTGGGAAGGCTGGACGTGGAGATACCTGCAACGGCGAAACCGACGAGGCTGACGACTGCGATAGCTAGCTTTTTCATTGGGGTGGTGAGACAGGGTGACAGGAAAGTGAGAGATTCAATGTGCAAGAACCAAGCCATGTTCGGGGGCTGCCAGGGGCAGTCCACGGACGTCTGAATCTGTCGACTCGCTCACTCTGGAACGAGGAAACGGTTATGCCGAGTCCCGCGTGACGGGCGTCACACCGGGCCGCATGCGCTGGCAGGGACCTCCTGAGGTCCTTTAGGCCAGGCGGCGGGGAGGCGGCGTCTCCGGAGACGGAGACACCGAGCTGGGCGGGGTCCAATCGAAGTGGACCGCACCACACGGCGCAGGAACCGGTTCCGTTTCCCTCGCGCTGGGCTCCAAACCCACCAGCATGATCAGCAGGCCGGAATGGGACTCGTCGTGACCACAGGGACACCCGTTGGTCAATCGGAGCACGGGCTTGTCGTCACAGCACGAAGAACCCTCGTCGCCCTGATGGCAGCTCCCGCAGCAATCGCCGCCGGGCTGAGGGCTCCCCGGCTCGGGGAGCGGGCTCCCTGCAATCACGAGCAGCAGGGAAAAGAGGTACAGAGCGAGGGTTTTCACCGCTCTGAGCTTACCACGCAGTTGGGATCTCGCCAGATGGGGATTCCTTTTAGATACTTGCCCTGGGTGTCCAAATCATGGATTCACGGCGAGATGCGAGGCTTCCCGCGGGCGTGAATAGGAGGAGGAACGCCGGGGCAGCTCGAGCCGCAGGCCGGGGGGCAGATTGGTAGCGCCCCCCGGCCCGTCCTCGACCTTGTCTGACCTCAGGGCTTGACGTTCGCCATCTGGACGCGCAGCGTCTGGTAGGCGCTCTGGAGTCGCGCAAAGATCTGCTCGCCGCGCGGGTCATTGCCGGTCTTGAGCAGCCCGGCCTGCTCGAGGTTGGTGCGGAAGGTCACCAGAGCCGGAGTGATCTTGGCCCACGTCGCCGAGACCTCGGCCTCGGTCGCTAGCCCACGTTCCCAGTTGTGCAGGTCTTCGTGGAGCTGCAGTCCGTTGACGTCCAGGCCGTGGGACCCGAAAGAAGTCCCGTAGGCATGGTGGAAGTACTCGTGCGCTTCTTCCGCGGGCTTCCAGAACTCCCAAGCAGCCCAGGTGGATTCGGGCGGAATCGTGGGCAGGCTCGAGGTGGATATACCGGCGACGGTGAAACCGACGAGAGCGACAAGGGCAATGGCTAGTGTTTTCATGAATCGAGACATTCGGGTGATAGGAAAGTGAGATTGGAATCGCATTCAGTCATCCGTCGGGACCCACTCCTGAACGGATCCGCGACGCGGAATCGACTACCTCGCCCGCGAAGGGAGCGAGGGCTTCGGCTGCGTGGAACCGGCGCAAGCCATTCAGCACATGGGCGTGCGCTCTCGAGGACCTGCTAGAGGTCCGCTAGCTCACGCGAGGGCGACGTCTCCGGGGACGGAGGAACCGAATGCGCCTTGACCTGCGGGGCGTCTCCTGGTCAGG
>JAHEKK010000527.1:2566-3331 GCA_024638395.1 Gemmatimonadota bacterium
GACATGAAGACCCCTCGACACCTCGACGGCATTCCCGCAGGACGAACGGGCAGGGAGAGGGGTTTCATCGCTTCGAGAGTATCACCGGACAAGGAATCCGCCAGGTGTCCTGCCTCGGAAAGAAAAAGCGGGAACCGCGCGCCGGGTCCCGTGTATGCCCCCGGCATGGACGGCGACGCGACACTGATCCGGCGCGTGGTGGCGGGCGAGACGGCCTGTTTCCGGGGCTTGATCGAGCGCCACCAGCGGGGCGTGTTTCGCTTCGTCCAGAACCTGGTCGGCGACCGCCAGGAGGCCGAGGATCTGGCCCAGGAGGTGTTCCTGGCGGCCTACCGAAACCTGGCCCGGTTCGACCCCCGCCGGGCGCGCTTCTCGAGCTGGCTGTTCGTGATCGCGCGCAACCGCTGCTCGAACTGGCTGCGGGACCACGCACTCGCCCCGAGGACGGCCAGCTGCCAGAGCGCCCACCCGGCTTCCGCGTCGGATCAGCGCAGCTTGCAGCAGGAGCTCGGGCGCGCCTTCGCGCTCCTGCCGCTGGTGCAACGCACGGCCTTCCTGTTGGCGGAGGTCGAGGGCTTGAGCCACGCCGAGATCGCCGCGATCGAAGGCGTGCGGCCGGGGACGATCAAGTCGCGCGTCCACCGCGCCCGGCGCCGGCTCCAAGATCTGCTGCAACACGTGCGAGAGGATGTGCGATGACGACTCACGACCCCTACCAGACCTGGCTCTCCCGGCGACTCGACGTCGATGCTCCTCCGGGCTTCT
>JAHEKK010000528.1 GCA_024638395.1 Gemmatimonadota bacterium
CGTTCTCCGCTCGGCTGCGGACGGCCTCCAGCCCCTCTGCCTCGTCCCGTGAGAGCTCCGGAAGCTCAGCTGCGGCGATAGACATCCCGAAGAGCGACACGGGGAGGACGTACAGCGTCTGGGCATATCCCATCGTCGCGATCGCGTTATCGAGGAGGAAGGAAGCGAGGAAGAGATCGAACAGTCCGCTGAGATTGACCGCCCCCCGGGCGGCCGCCACCGGGACGAAGTTGCGGACGACCTCCCGAACATCGGACAGCGTGCGGTCCAGAGAGATCCTCAACCCGCCCAGGTGCGGGATGGCAAAGGGTATCTGGACCAGGATCTGGAGCAGGCCACCGGCCAGAGCGCCCCACCCGAGGGCGATGAGCAGGTCTTCCTGCCCGAGTCCAAGCCACCAACCCCACGCCAAGAGAACCGTGATCATCGCGGCGTTCCAGACCGCCGGGGCTACGTAGGAGACGAAAAAGCGGCGGTGGCTGTTGAGAATTCCCAGCAACCAGGCCGAAAGCACGAGGACCCCCGTCATGGGAAAGAGGATCCGTAGCAAGGACACGGTGGTGGCCCGGGCCGGATCCCCCCCTTCCCATCCCCACAAAACGACCCCTGCGATCCACGGAGCAGCCAGGGCGCCCAGGAGGGCAAGCGTGCCCGCGACAGCCGCCAGAAGGCCAAGCACCGCTCCAGCGACCCGGCCGGCTTCCGCCTCCCGCCCCTCCTCGATGAGGCGGACGTAGACCGGTATGAACGAGGCGCTCAGACTCCCTTCACCCAGTAGGTTCTGGATGATGTTGGGGATCTTCAGGGCGGCTCGCCAAGCGCTGGCCAGGGCCCCGTTGCCGAAGAAGTGTGCGAAGACCCGCTCCCTTACGAGACCGAGTAGCCGGCTTACGAAGATGCCGGCGGCTACGCGAGAGGCGGCCATGATCGGGGGCTAGGGAAGCTCTGCACAAGTCTGGCGGATCGCCGTCCCGCCCCAACCCGGTCTCACCTCCTCGCCGTAGCTACGGCTACGACTCATCGTCGTTCCTTCGCTGAACACGCGTAAGACCCCTGGGCGAGATGCGCCCGTCTTGAGCAGGGCTTCTCTACGGCCCACGGCCATATCAAGGGCGTCCCGTACGGGATTCGACCCTCTCAGTGGTCCGGCGGCCCGGGGGGGAGTGATTCGGGCTCGGGACGCTCCGACAGGAGCTTGTGAAGAAACTGGCTCTCGTCCTCCAACCGCCCCATTTCGTTCCCCAGCCGCTCCACCTCGCCCTCCAGATACAGGAGGCGGTCGTGCAGCCCCCCGTCGCCCTCACCGATGCTCCTGCGCTCCAGACGCGCGGCAAGGGCCTTGCCCACCTGGGAGTCCAGAACGATCGCGAGGATCGGGATCAAGAGGACCAGAACGACGAAAAGCTGCCAGAACATGTGAGAACCTACCCTGTTTCGACCCCCAGTTCCACTCGAATTTCCCTCCTCACCGCTTCCAGGAATTCGTCACCGAAGCGGGCCAGAAAATGGAAGGGATTCAGAACCCGGTCCTGGGGGCGGCCCCTGGGCCAGAGGTTGACCTCGGCCTTCCGAATCTGGGCCACAGTGGTTTCGCTTTCCCGCTTCACGGCCTGCACGATCTTCTTTTCCAGATCCGAGAGGGCGGCAAACGTGGAGTTGCGCGCGTTGGCCACTGCACCCTTCAGGGTCGGATCGATGGATGATACGGCCTCGGTGAGGGCCTTGGACGAAGATCCGACCGATCCTCGCCAGCCGCCCAGCGCTCTGGTGACTTCCTCGGAGACCTCGTCCCTTGCCATGCGGGTAAGCAGTCTGTCGCCATCCCTCAGGTCCTCCGTGGTCAACCCGAACTTGTCCAGGACCTTGTCGATCTTCGGTTCCACGATGAGCAGGGATGCCCTGGGGGTGACGATCGGTGCCCCCACCCCATGGTGGTCGAAGAAGGATCCCAACTGGCCCAAGTAGGCGATTTCGCCCGGCCCGCCAACGTAGCTCAGCGTGGGAAAGACGTAGCTCTCCACCACAGGACGGAGGTGAACGTTGGGAGAGAAATCCTCAACTTGACTCCCCAGCAGCCCGAGCAGGTCCGCCTGGTCGAAGCTGGGGCCTCCCCGTCCGACCTGGAAGCCCCCTTCGCCCCGGAAGAGCCGGTGACGCCCCGTTTCGTTCTCCAGGAAGAGGTTGAGGCCGCCCTCCATGAGAGTGACCTGCCCCGCATACCCTTCCGCCTCCAGTTCGTCCGTGCGCCGGGCGAGCACCTCTTCTCCCTGGAGGGCCGTGAGGATCTCGCGCTCCATCACCGGCGCCGCGGCGGTCTTCAGCGCCGGATCGGCAGCATCCACCATTCCCACGGGCGTTCCTTCCAGCAGCGCGCCCATGAGCTCGCGAAAAGCGGCGGCCACCGTGGCCTCGGGGCTGTAGGCGCTCCGTATCCGCTCCAGCCACGGGGCGGAGAACTCCGAATCCGGCAGCGCCTCCTGCAGCGCCTTCAACGCCTCATTCACCCCGGAGCCCAGAGGCGTCCGTGAGAGCGTGGCCTCGGCCGCATTGGGGCGAGCCCCGAGGGTCAGCTCCCGCAGCTCGTTGTTCCCATCGATGAGCCAGGTGTGGTTGGATTCGGCCCAGTCGTGGTCGTCGGACGCAACCCAGAACAAGGGCATGACCGGCGTGCCCAGCTCCTCTTCGAGAGCCTCGGCCAGGCGTACCGCGGTGAGAGCTTTGTAGAGGCTGTAGAGAGGGCCGCCGAACAGCCCGGGTTGTTGGCCCGTCGTCACCACAAATCCGTTCGACGTCAGCACGGCCTCCAACTTCGCGGCCGCTTCGGGGCCCACGGGAGTGATCAGGCGTCCCAGCGCTTCGCGCCGCCGGGAGTCGAACCGCTTGCTGAGCTCCTCTGCCTTGCTGCGGAAGTCCCCGAGGGACCGATAGGAACCGCGGTAGAATCGATCGGCGGCCGACCCCCCTTCCAGGTAGTCGCTCACCAGCGTGGACCCGCCCAATCGGGCCGGGAGAATACGAGCGTTCAGAATGCCCTCCCCATGACGATGTACCTCGGAGCCGACTCCACAAACGCCGATCGCTCGTAGCTCCCGAAACGCTGACCTGGCTCGAGTCGCGCCAGCCTCAGCATCCTGTCCAACTCTCCCGGCTCGTACAGTCGCACGCGCTCGACGAAGACGCGGGCCTGCATGCTCGGCGAGGCCTCGATCGTGATTCGCTTCTCGACGATCCGCCCCTCCTGGGCGAGTCGCCGTTCCTGGACGACCTCCACCCCCCCACCGTGCGGCGGTCCTCGGCCTGGAGGTTCTCTCGCACGGCGGGCGCGTTGAG
>JAHEKK010000529.1 GCA_024638395.1 Gemmatimonadota bacterium
GCACGAGAAAGGCCTCAACAGGACCGGATCCGATCCCGGACGTTCAACAATCGTGACACACTCGGCGTCCTTGTGGTGTATTTATGCCGGTTGGAGTTCGAGCGAGAACACGTCGAGAGGATGGCGAAGCGATGAATAGAAGGTTTCTCCTTCTGGGCCTCATGACAGCCCTGGCCTCCACGATCCCCTCAGGCGGCCTGGACGGGCAGGAGATCTCGATCTACGAGCGGCCGTGGACGGGATCCGTCCTGGTTCCCGCCGGCGGCCCGATCGTGCCCATCTTCGATGGGTGGTACGACAACCCGGATGGGAGCTACACCCTCTGCTTCGGCTACTACTCCCCGAACTACGAGGAGGACGTGACGATCCCCCTCGGGCCCAACAACTTCGTGGAGCCGAGCGAGTACGACGGGCTTCAGCCGGAGTATTTCGAGCACATCCCCGAGCGCCCGTTCTCGTATCGACGACGCTATTGCGTGTTTCCGGTCCGGGTGCCCGAGACCTTCTCCGCGAGCGACCGGGTCGTCTGGACGCTCCAGCGAGGCCGAGAGGAAGCCCTCTCGGTTCCGGGAAAGCTCGTCCTGGCCTACCGCCTGGATGAGATCACATCTCCCGGCCGGGGCGATCTCGCGCCCGGGCTCCGCCTGGAAGAGGACGGTTCCGACACGCAGGGAAGGAACGGAATGACGTACGGGCCCGTGAGCGCACGGGTGGGAACACCCTTGGAGCTTACCGCGTGGCTGGACCACCCGGACGACTCCGTGTGGGTGGGGTGGGCCAAGCATCAGGGACCCGGACCCGTGACCTTCTCCGAGCAGAACACGATGATGGATTCCACGTCCCGCACGGCGACCGCAACGGCCCGCTTCACGGAGCCCGGTCGGTACCTGCTGAGGGCGCAAGCCATCGACGATCCGGTCGAGGCGTTCGAGTTCCACTGCTGCTGGACGAACGCATACCTGGAAGTTAACGTGGAGTAGCTGTTTTTCCCGTGGTTAAGCGGTTTTGAGCGGTACTTCCATAGAAAGAGGCGAGGAGCCGAACATGAGCATGACCGAAGGGGTGTCCGTAGGCGGACGGTGGGTGGCGTTCAGCCTGATGCTGGGGGCGTGGTTGACGCTCGGCGTTCCCGCCCCGGCGTCGTCACAGGACAGCACGCCCACCTTTTCGGCGGATATCGCGCCGATCTTCCAGGAGTCCTGTCAGGCGTGTCATCATCCAGAAGGCATCGGGCCGATGTCGCTCATGACGTACGACGAGGCCAGGCCTTGGGCGCCGATGATCAAGTATCAGACCCAAACGCGACACATGCCTCCGTGGCACATCGACAAAGAGATGGGGATTCAGAACTTCAAGAACGACATCTCTCTGACCGATGAGGAGATCGAGCTCATCGCTCGCTGGGCGGACGGCGGAGCCCCCCAGGGTGACCCGGCCGACCTCCCACAGCCCCTCGAGTTCGCCCAGGGCAGCGCGTGGCAGGCGGAAGCCGAGCTCGGTCGACCGCCGGACGTCGTCGTGCGCTCGACCCCGTTCACGGTGCCTGGGAACGGTCAGGACCAGTGGTGGGAAGTGGACGTCCCCTTCGACGGCCTCGATCGCGAGCGCTGGCTGATGGCCGCCGAGTTCAAGCCGGCCTATCCCGACGGCAAGAAGGTGGTCCACCACGGGCATGCCGTGCTGTCCGTCGGTGACCGCCGTGGAATGGGTGTCGCCCGATACGGGGTGGGCAAGAGCTGGGAGGCCTACCCGGAGAATGTCGGGCTGCGCATCCCTGCGGGTGAGGGCGAGATCAACTGGAACATCCACTACGCCGCCATCGATCACGACGTCGTGGACGACGTGGTCGAGGTCGGGCTGTGGTTCTATCCGGACGGAGAGACCCCGAGGCTGGCGTCGGAAGGGGAAGTTCTGTTCCGTGCGGACAACCCCGACTTCATGCGTGGGCAGGACCTGCTCATCCCGCCCCACGGGTATCAGGTCATCCAGGGTGTGCACAAGCTGGAATCGGCCGCCGTGATCCACAGTGTCCGGCCCCACCTGCACACCCGTGGAAAGACGATGACGCTCGAGGCCATCTATCCGGACGGCCGGAAGGAGCTCTTGAGCCAGATCAACAACTACGACCACAACTGGCAGAACACCTACACGTTCGCGGACGACGCCAGGCCTCTGCTGCCGGCCGGCACGATGCTGATGATCACCTCGGTGTTCGACAACACCGCGGACAACCCGATCAATCCGGACCCCGAGCAGTGGGTGATCTTCGGACGGCGCGGGCCGGACGAGATGAGTCACATGTGGATCGGGATCACCTACGTTCCGGACGAGGAGCTGGAGAGACTCGTGAGCGAGAGAGAGACCGAGGGCCGCGACATCGCCTCGAACTGATCCGCTCTTAGAGGGACCCGCTGAACGGGAAAGCCCCGCCGGAGCCAAGCTCCGGCGGGGCTTCTTTCGTCCGGGATGCAGTCCCGATCGATGGTCCGATCAGTTGTCGGGATCCGTCACATCTCCCTGCTGGTCGTCCGGGCCCGAGCGCGTCTCTACGAGGATCGCTCCGTTCGCGGCCAGAGCCTGTAGGAACGCCGCAGCCGGCCCCCTCAGGATCTCGACGCTCTCGACGTCCGAGGCGGGAATCTGCCTGAGGATGTCGAGGGCCAGAGCCAGGTTCCCTATCCTCACCCCGTCCACGAAGACGACAGGCTCTCCATTTGGCTGAAAGCTGCTGGTGCCCCGAAGGCGCACCGTCCCCTGGCTGCTCGCAATCGAGCCAGTCGACCCGGGCGGAAAGGACCGGAAGTCGGCGCCCGGCAGCTCATCCATCACCAGCTCTGCGGCCGTTATGTTCGGTGGATAGGATTCGCCGCGTTCGGCCTCTCCTACAACTCCACCCAAGACGGCGCTCAGATCCGGGAGGATGAAGCGCACGAACGCGACCTCCTCCTCGGGCCCTATCTCCAGGTCGTCTCGGACGACGGCCCGGCCCGGCGCGGCGACCCGAATCGAAACCCGCCCCACGGGCACCTCGATGAAGCCGAAGCTCCCGTCCTCGCGGCTCTCGATCTCGATATCGAGCGCCTCGATCGAGATTATGGCTCCCCCAACCGGGAGGTCCGTGGCCTGGTCCACCACGATGCCTCCCAGAACCGGGCGCTGCTGGCCCGCCACCGCGCCGGGAATCGCGAAGGCAACAGTGAGAGCCACTAGGATCGACGTGACCACGCCGTCGGCGTATCGGGTACTCCGGATCTTTTCCATGTGCGGATCTACGCTGAGTGGGCCCACAACGTTCCCCTCCAGACTGAAATATGCCGAGCGAGGCACG
>JAHEKK010000530.1 GCA_024638395.1 Gemmatimonadota bacterium
CGATCAGGGGCTGACAAGCAAATAAAACTGCTTCCGGTCAAATTCTATTTCCGCCTCTGGTGACCATATTGGCTTCACTATTTTTAACCCGAATGCTCTCTACTCTCCCGTTCTGTGGCTTGCCTCTAGTATTCTAGTATGAACATCACAAAAATCTTATTCAGCATTTTGAAAAAGAGGTCTTATTTGGATAAGAGTATACGAATGTCGCGCCTCAGCTGGGCAATGTCCCGGTCGTCTCCCTCGGCGGGCTCACCGAACCAGGCCCGGGCCACGCCGGCGGGGCTCAGGGCGAGGGCCACCCCCCAATCCCGTTGGCCCCTGGCGTTTCTGGCGAGCACCAGCGTGGTGTCGGCTCCCCGGGCACGCCGCTCCACGAAGTTGGTGTTGCGTTCAGATCGATAGGTGGTGCTCCAGTCGAAGTCGGAGCGGAGCCAATCGAAGAGGGAAGGGCGGAAACCCAGCGCGGTCCGAAGGAGCCGATTCGTTTCCCAGCCGAGGTCCACGCCCGCCACGTTCGCTCGCTCCGCAGCGATGAGGGCCTGCACCTGGTCCCCCGTGGCCGACTCCTCCGGCGGCAGTAGATCACGAACAGTGAGGACCGCCAGGTCGGCGGTGAGTGGGGGCAGCGGCCGCAACCGGATGTCTGCGGCCGTTTCAACGAACTCCCGGGGTGCCAGCGTCGCCGTGACGTCGTCGCTCTCGACGCCCTCTATGATGCGCTCGAAACGGAAGATCCGGGCGTCCTGCTGGAAGTACGACGTGCCGAAGGAGACCCGTTCGGGGGTCAAACGCAGCGCCGCCTCGGCCACCTTGTCCTCGAGAAAGCCCGGGAGAATCGTCCGAACGGCGCCCTTGGCGAAGTCGGGCACCAAGCCGATCTCCCTCGCTTCGGGCTCGCGGAACCATCCCACCCCGGCGTCGAACGTCTCGGAGTCGCTCTCCGTCGTCACCGTCGAGCCGTCTGCCGTGCTGTAGGAGGCCCGGAGGTCCAGGCCGTCGATGAGGAAGCCCAGCACGGGGTTCGCCGTCTCCGTGCGCTTCCGAAGTGACATCCCGATCCGGCGTCGGTTCGCCTCCGTCTCCCGGAGGCCAGAGATCCGGTCGGCCCGGACATCCGAGTCGGAAAGGAGCACCGGGTCCTGGCTGGCCCGGGACATTTCGAACGTAACCGGCATGTCGAGGCCCCACTCGCTGGGAAGCCAACGATCGGCGGCCAGGCGGCTGTATAGGGAAAGCGTCTGATCGTCCTGATACGTCGGGTCGTCCCGTAGCTGCCGGAAGAAGGCCCCCCGGTTCGTCATACTCAGCCTCGTGGTGATGACGCCCGCGCCATCGAGCTCCACGTTGATCGCGCTCGCCAGTCCGGCCTCTCGCACCGGCTCGGCGAGGCGAAGCTCGTCGATCCAGACCTCGCCACCCACCGGGGCCATCGTCTCGTTCCATACGCCGAGGGACAGCTCCCGCACCGACGCCAGGTTGGGGGCACGGCCACGATCGGCCAGGACCACGGCATAGGTGGAGTCGGCGGACCACACCTCCACCGGTGGATCACCCGGAGCCCGCGGGGCGAAAGAGAGTTGCTCCTCGGCCTGACGCCTCAAGTCCAACCAGACGTCGAAATCGACGACGACCTCGGGCAGCCAGTCCGCCTGGGTCACACCCCCGCCAGGGGGTGCGGGAAGGGGCGTCCGGTAGAGATAGAAGTTCTCCGGGTCGCTTCCGACTTTGAAGTAGAAGTAGTTGGGCGTGTTGGGTCCGAAATCCCCCGAACGGGCCACCACCCAAAGCCGGGCCTGACGATAGGTGAGGAAGTCCTGAGGGCGCTGGGGAAAGCGGTAGTAGACCTCGGCTCGGGCCTGGGACGGTATGTCCTCGAAGGTCACGCCGAGGGACTTCTCGTTGAACTCGATCCCCTGCCCGCCCAGGGCCTGGGTGGGATCGACGAGCTCGGCGAGAACCCCGGGCGGCGACTGGTACGCATCGCCTTCGGTGACCCGGGAGATAGAGGCGACCTCGACGCGGCCACCCACGGACACCGTGTCACCGATGATGCCTTCGAGGACACCCTCACCGTTTCGCTTGATCCACCGCGATCCCACCAGGCGCATTCGGGCGAGCTGTACCTGCCCGGCCTGCCCTGCCGCCGTCACCCTCAGATGGCGAACCGCACGGAGGTCCGCTTCGGAGATGACGCCCCCCACCTCCACGCCCGCCCCCCCACGAATGGGGATGCGGTAGAGCTGAAAGCCGAGCTCGGAGCCCGTCTCGACTGCGGTCCGGGCCAGGAAGGGCGAGCTCCCATCGAGGGTCACCACATACCGTAGGTGCCGCTCTGACGTGTCCAGGTTGCCGTCCCGGTCCAGATCTTCGGTATCCGGACGCCCGTTGCCCGCGGTGCAGTTGGCCCTGGGATCTCCGATGAAGTACAGCCTCCCCGGAGTGGCCTCGCACGCCTCATCCCACACACCGAGGAGGTCACGGGTCGGATTCCAGATCTCGCCCAGAGCCGGGTCCGCCTCCTGATCGAGGCGGTCGAGTCCCCAGGCCCGTCCGTCCTCCCGGGTACCCTGGGCGGCACCGTTCTCGTCTACGAAGAAAGCGTCCTCGCTCAGCGTGCCCAGGTCGATGATGAGGGTGATGGCATCGTCCCCGGTGGCGTAGAACTCGAGGAATTCGGTCTTCGTCAGGTCGAGTCCGTTCGTGGACAGGGGAGTCATGGTCGATCGCCAACCGGGAGTGCCGAGGCCGGTGGGGCTGTTGCCCAGCGTCAGCAGCAACCCGGGCTCACGGATGTCCGACCCTGCAAGACGGATCTGGTTGTCGATCTGGATTCTGGGGAAGTAGCCCTCGTGGACCCCGACGCTGTCTCCGCTCAACGATTGGATGATCCACTGGTGTTGCCACACCAGCGAGCTCGCGGTGCTGGCATCGACGACCGTTGGAAGCACCGCGTCCGCGCCATCGCGAAAGGCTGGGGCGCTCCCCAGAATCCAGTCGGACGCCCGCAGACGCACGGAGAGCTCCGACGCGCCATCGAAGTCATCGACGAAGCCCCTTCCCAACGTGTTTGGGTTCGGTAGGGAGAGCGCCACCTCACCGCTGGCGGAGAAGGTGGAGGCGCCGGCGAACTCCAGCCCCGGGACCGCCTCGAGGAAGCGGTCGAACCAACCCACCGGCGTGTCGTAGCGGCTGCTGAGACCCCCGAGGAGCGCCGCCGCCGGCTCGGTGCCGAGGATGGGTCGCCGAACGACCGATCGCTCCGACTGATAGAGACCCAGGAAGTCGACACCCCCCCGCGCGCCGAGATCGGCGTGGGTCCGCA
>JAHEKK010000531.1 GCA_024638395.1 Gemmatimonadota bacterium
GTGGGCTGGGACGGAGACCTTCTCGAGGGAGAGGTACGGATCCTGGCTGGTGAGATCGCCACTCGCCGCGAGTTCATCCAAGTGCGCGCGGTGTCCCCCGACGAGTTGGAGGTCACTGTCGCGGCGTATCGGCTCGATCCTTCCCCCACCGCCTCGGTAACGAGGCCCAACACCGCCGTGCCGACGGACCCGTCGCCGGGCACCCTCGCGACTGCGGAAGCGCTGGTGGAGGCGTGCGGGGGGTAGCCATTCCCCAGACCCGACGGACAGACGATCCCCTCGGACATCGGCTGAGGCACGGGCTCCCCGTGCTCCTCGAGGCTCGCCACGTGGGACATCCCTCGAGCAAGCGACCTTTTTTGTCAGACGCTGATCTAGCGATTCGGCCTGGAGGTCTGCGACCTGACAAACTCCCAGGACGGCTTGCCTTCGATGAGGGCCATCGTGCGGATGTCCTCGTCCAAGGTCCGGCCAGTGGATCCCGTGTCCGTCAGCGATGAGCCGCCAGCGACTTCGCTGTTCCGCGGATGCGTTGAGAAGCCGAGGATACATGCGGCGGTTCGTCACCGTCGCAGGAGTTAGAAGAAGAGACGGTACGGATGGGTCGGAGGATGGTGAGCAGTCGGCGTTCCGGGAGCGAGCTCGGTGCTGCGCTCCAAGCTCGACGCAGCCACGGGGCGATGAGATGGGCGGCTGGGACACCTGCGAGCTAGGCGAGGAGGCCCCCTCAATTCTGCCAAACCGCCCAGCCCTGCCCGCGCAGCCTCTCAGCCAACTCGTACTCCCACTTCTGGGCGTCTACGTATGACAGAGGGTTCGACTTGGCGTACCACTGGGGCATCAGGCGAATCCCGTACCGCTTCACGAACCAGTTCCCCTTGTGGCCGCGCTTGTGGTTCTGGAAGCGCTCCTCGGGGGTCAGGCCCGTCATGCCCACATACACGCAGGGTCGTCCCTTGACGTAGACCGGGTTGGCCTGGCGGAACTTCCGGTGCCTCAGGACCGCGGGGTCCAGGAGGACCACGTAGACGTTGTGACGGGCCATCGGGGGCTTGGCTCGGGACATGCCAGACGTGAGTATCCGTGACGGTTGCCTACGCCTCTTTCCAGACTGTGAACGGAGTCCCGTACAACAAGACTGATCTCCGGGCTACGCAGACGTTCTACCTCGAGACTGAGGAGAACGTGTGGGTACATCGAAAGCCTTTGAATATCGACGTTCGGGGTGACGTGGCAATCATCCTCTACGTCGTGGACTTCGCCAACAGGAACCCGACCACCAGCGAGATGACCACGGGCAGGGCCAACTGGACAGAGGTCTTTGTGAGGGATGGCGGTACTTGGAAGGCTCTCACGGACCATGGTACGAACGTCCCGGGCAACGAATGAACCACGGACCAACCCCATGCGCCTAGCCAGCTGTAGCATCAACTCGATCGACCTCCGAAAGGACCGCGCACTGGGGTTCCTCGACCAGCTGCAGCCCGACGTGCTCTGCCTCCAGCAAATCAAGGTCGCGGAGTACGCTCCGGTCGTCGCGGACTTCGATCTTTCGCGTCCCGGGTAGAACGAAGAGCCCCGCGCAGCAGCTAGCCGACGGCGTCCCCAGCCTCCAGAGGCGGCCCTGGAACGGTTGGCTCACACCCGGGTCCGATTCTCCATGAGCGACTCTCGTCCATGTCCATTCTGCAGTAGTCCACTTCCGCAGCGCGATCTCGCCAACCTGGGCCGAGGTGACAGGCTGGCATACGATCCCTGGAAAGGAAGGCTGTGGGCCGTCTGCCGCTCCTGCCGGCGGTGGAGCGCCGTTCCCCTGGCACTTCGCTGGGAGACGTTGGAGGCGTGTGAGGAGGAGGCGCGTGCGCGCGGGCGCACGGTCTTGTCCTCCGACCATCTCGCGTTGATCGAGGTGGGTCGCGCCCAGTTGATACGGGTGGGTCGCCCCCTGCGAATCGAAATGGCCGGCTGGCGATACGGCGACCGCATCCCCGCCGCGTCAAGGTCCGGACTGATGTCTCGCATCTTCGCGGGACTACCGCCGCCGCCGGTCAGCGGATACCGACCGTACGGCCTCGGTCGGGCCGATCCCCCCATGCACTGGGTCCTGTCTCCGTTCCAGGATGCCGCATGGGCGCTGACGACCGCCTTCACCACGGTTCCGCTCGCGCCGTCCTGCCCGGCGTGCTCGGGCCCGGCAGCGCTCCGGCCCTGGTCCTTCCACGAGCTACGAGTGGTCTCGAGTAGGGGCGCGCATCACGTTGCGGCGCGCTGTGGTCTATGTGACCAGGATGTGCTGCATCCCCTCCGGGACGCTCGGCCAGCGCTTCGGCTCGGCCTGTCCGTGGTGGACCCTGGGTCCGTTGACGCCGTTCGGGCCGAGAAGGCGGCCGGCCAAGTCGAGCACGTGGGTGGGGCACACGGCTTCCTTGAATACCTCGCCCAGGAGGGACTCGACCTCGGGGAGATGAGCCTCGACGAGAGGCTGGCTCTCGTCATGTCACTCGACGAAGACGCGGAGATCGAGGCGTTGGAGCGCGAATGGCGCGCGGCCGAGGAGATCGCGGCGATCATGGATGCAGAGCTCACCTCGGTTCCCGGCTTCGATGCGTTCCGGCGGGCCGTCCTGTCTGAGGCAAGGGAGTAGAAGTCCACACGCCCCCGGGGGAGGCAGAGCCGTGTTAGGACGGCATTCCTACAGAAGCGAAGCGGACCTGAGGGTTCCTGGGGCGTGAGTCGTGTGAAACCGCTAGCGCATAGGGCGGCCGACACGCTCCACGAGTCTCGTTGGCCCGTATCCGGCCTCTTCCAACAGCGCCCCCAGCGCCGCCGCTTCGGCCTCCGTTCCGAAGGCGCCGGAATAGGCGCGGTAGACGACTCGGTCCTCACCCACCGGAATCTCCACCAGATAGGCAGGCAACCCGCTTCTCTGCACGTTGGTGACGTGGGTGATGGCTTCGGCGTAGTCGCCGAACACCCCGAGCAGGTAGGTCCAGTGAGTGGCCCGGACCGTGGCGGGGGCCCCCGAGGTCACGTCGCCCAGGGTGGCCTGAATGCTCTCCGCCTCGGTCGCGGTCGCGGCGGGCCCGGCGACGACGCGATACACGATGCCGCCCTCGTCGACGGGCACGACGTTGAACATGACGTCGGCGTTGTTCGACCCCAGGTTGAGCGCCTGGCTCCGGGCAGCACTGAAGCTGGAGTGCCGCCCCACCACGACGCCGAACGCCATCGTCCCGGGCGCCACGTCGCTGTTTGGGGGTGGAGGGATGAGGTTGGGCTCCGGGGCCGGGGGTGCGGGTGGAGGCGCCTGGCCATCCGTCACCG
>JAHEKK010000035.1 GCA_024638395.1 Gemmatimonadota bacterium
CGCTGATTGCGGACGCCATCAATGCGGCGCTCGGTGCAGGGGCGGGGGCCGTGGCGGACCCGGGGGCCGTCAATGTTACGGCGCCGGGGGGTGACGTTCCGGGAGCCATGCGACAGGTGGGAGATCTGACGATTACGGTTCCGGCCCTGGCGCGGGTCGTCATCGACAATCGCGACGGCACAGTGGTCGCAGGAGGGGACGTCCGTGTGGGGCCGGCTGTAGTCAGTCACGGTTCATTGACCCTCTCGATCGGCGGAGACCCGGCGGGTGGCGGAGTGGTGGGTGACGTTCGAGTGCCCGCCGATGCCAACGTTCAGGAAGTCGCGGCGGCCCTTCACGCGGTAGCCGCCCCACCGTCGGCTATCGCCTCCGTGCTGCAGAAGCTTCAAGAAGCCGGGGCTATTACGGCCGAGGTGCGCATACGATGACCATCACCCCCCTCGGACCCGCCGATCCTCTCAGGGATCTGGAGAGCGAAACCGTGGAGCGTTCTCGCGAACGCTTGAAGGCCGCGACGACGCTGTTCGAGAGCACCTTCTATCAGGAGCTGTTCAAAGTCATGCGGGAAACGGTGCCCGACGGGAGCATGAGCAGCGCCGGGGAAGAGGTCTTCACATCGATGCTGGATGAGCACGTTGCCGGTGAGGCGGCCGCCCAGCAGGAAGACGGACTGGGCGCCGCCCTCTACCGGCGGTTCGTGGAGTTCGTCCGATGAGAGGCACGCCGGCTCACATCGAGGGATCCATCTCCATGAGCATCCCCGTCCAGGGAGGCAAGGATCTCGAGGGTGCCCTCCGTGAAGAAACGGCTCTTCTCGAGTCCCTGATCCGCCTGTTGGACCGTCAGCGAAGAGGGATCGCCGAACAGGACCTCGGCGTGATAGACGAGACCGTGCACGGAAGCCAACGGATCCTCTTGACGCTGAGCGAAGCCCGAAAGCGGCGCCGCCGCCTGGTCCAGATCGCTACCGGATCGACGGAAGAAGCGGATCCCGAGCTCGTGGCGCGGCTCGGCCCACGCACGCGAGAGGCCTGGGGCGATCTCAAGCTGACCGCGCAGAGGTTGTCCGAGGCGCTCTCAGTGAATCAATCGGTGCTGCGGGAGGCCATCCGGTTCGGGGAGGAGTACGTCCGCACCGTGTTCCAGGGCGTGGCCCAGGACCCCGCGGCGTACGACTGCGACGCCCGGGCCACCAACGAGGCCAGTGGCAGCGTACTCATTAACAAGAGAGTCTGACATGCCGTCCCTAGGCAGTATCCTTTCGATTGCCTCCTCGGCTCTTCGCTCGCAGCAGAGAGCGATCAACGTCGTTTCCCACAACATCGCCAACGCCGAGACGGAGGGATACAGCCGGCAGCTTCCACAGCTTAGCCCGTGGCCTCCCCATACCACGCCCAACGGCGTCTACGGGACCGGGGTACGGGTTGCCAACGTGGCGCAGGTGAGGGACTCCCTTCTCGACCGCTCCTACCTGAGAGAAGTCGGCCAGGCGAGCAGCGAGCGGGCACTCCACGGCATTCTGGCCCAGACTGAGGGGCTTCTGGGGAACCCATCCGATGGGGGGATCCTCGAATCCGCTTCAGCGTTCTTCTCCGCGTTCTCGGAGCTGGCGACCCGACCGGACAATCAATCGGCCCGGTCGCTCCTCCGGGAAGCCGGCCGCCAGTTGTCGTCCCGGTTCCGGGAGGCTTCGGGGGGGCTTTCGGATCTTCGTGCCGTGACGGAGCGGCGGTTCGTGGCCGGGGTGGACCGGATCAACGAGCTGTCGGCCGAGATCGCCGCTCTCAACGGACATATCACCGCGGACGAGTCCTCCGGAGCGACGTCGAACGACTTGAGGGATGAACGTCGCCGTCTCATCGATGAGTTGGGAACCCTCGTGCCGGTCGCGGTTTGGGAGCGCTCGTCGGGAGCGGTGGGTGTGACGACCGGTGGGTTGTCCCTGGTGGATGGGCCGAATCACACCGAAGTAGAAGTCCGCACGGTGGGCTCGACCCTGGGAATCGGTATCGTCGGACGGCCGGGTCTCCTGCCTGAGGTCGGCGGGACGTTGGGTGGCTTTCTCGAGGCTCTCAATACGGAGCTTCCGTCGTTCCAGGCTCGTCTGGATGACCTGGCGGTCGCGCTGGTGACGGAGGTGAACGCGCTCCATCAGACGGGAACGGCACCCTCCGGGGCCACGGGCATCGACTTCTTCAGCGGCACTTCTGCATGGTCCATGACCCTTTCGGCCGATGTCGAAGCCGATCTCTCGAACATCGCGGCCGGGACGGACCTTGCGGGCGTCTATGCCGCGGGCTCCAATGACATTGCCCTGGCCCTTGCTCAGCTGCGGGATACTCAGGACCTGGGAGGCCTGGGCCTGGGATTCGAGGACTATCATCAGGAGACCGTGACCCAACTGGGAGTACGTGTGTCGTCCTCCGACACCAACGCCCGGGTCCACGAAACGCTGGCGGACAACCTGGACACCCAGCGGCTGTCCGTATCCGGTGTCTCCACCGACGAGGAATTGGTGAGACTGATCCAGTACCAAACGGGGTATCAGGCGGCTGCCCGTGTCGTGACGGCGGCCCAGGAGCTTCTCGATACACTGATCAGGATGTAGTCTTGTCGCATGCTCATTCTCAGCCGTAGACTCGGCGATGCGATTCTGATCGACGGCGGTATCCGCGTCGAGATCGTGTCCGTGGACGGCACGAATGTGCGGCTGGGGATCGAGGCCCCCTCGTCCGTCGGCATCGTTCGGGAGGAGATCGCCGTGCGTATCGCCGACGAGAATCGGCGGGCTGGATCGGAACCTCTGGATCCCAAGTGGCTCGATGCGTTCCGTCCAAAGGGCGGCGCCGAGGAGACGCCTCAGCAGTCGGACTGAGGCCCTTTCTACTCTCCAGTTTTCCGCAAGCTCAGTCGATAAGACGAGAGGTTTTTCCGGCCGGTCGCCGCCGCCGGGGTATCTAGTGTACCTGTCGCTATGCCCCCCGTGAGGCAGTCTGCCGGCCCTCGTCCCTGGGATTGGTGGAAAGCAGTACCTCGTGATTCTCCTCGTCGGACTCCTTATCGTCTTCGGCAGCATCGTAGTCGGCTATACCATGCACCACGGCGACCTCGCGGTCCTGGTGCAGGTTTCGGAGTTCGTGATCATCGGAGGAGCCGGCCTCGGCGCACTGATCGCCGCCAACAAGCCGGAGGTCACGAAGGGGGTCATCGTGGGGATGTTCGGACTGCTCAAGTCCGACCCCTACTCGAAGAAGGCTTTCCGGGAACTGCTCCAGGCCTTGTACGGGATCTTCTATCTCGCCAGGAAGGACGGCCTGGTCGGCATCGAGCCGCACGTGGAGAACCCGGAAACCAGCGAGATCTTCGGCCAATACCAGCTCTTCATGGGCCGACAACACGGCGTTGAGCTTCTGTGTGACACCATGAAGGTCCTCCTCACCGGCGCGGTCGAGGATCATCACCTGGCCGAGATCCTCGATGCCGACCTGGAAAGTCATGAAGACGAGGCGTTGGAGGTGCCCCACGCCGTCACCACGGTCGGAGACGCCATGCCCGGCTTCGGGATCGTCGCCGCCGTGCTGGGTGTGATCATCACCATGGGCAAGATCGGCGGGTCTCCCGAAGTCATCGGAAAGAGCGTTGCCGCGGCCCTGGTCGGGACCTTTGTCGGGATCCTACTGGCCTACGGCGTTTTCCAGCCCATCGGCAACGCCATGCAGGCCCGCGTCCAGGGAGAGATGTCCTATCTCGCCTGCATCCGCACCGCCCTCCTGTCCTTCGCCAGGGGCGATTCTCCCATGACCTCGGTGGAGTTCGCCCGGCGAAACATCCCTCCCCACGATAGACCGTCCTTCAAGGAGCTGGAGGATCTGGTCAAGAGGAGGACCTGATGAGCGACGGCGAACGTAGGATCGTCATCGTCAAGAAGGTCCGGCGGAGCAAGGGTGGCCACCACGGTGGGTCGTGGAAAGTCGCCTACGCCGATTTTGTCACGGCCATGATGGCCTTCTTCCTGGTCATGTGGATCATGGGCATGGACGAGGGCGTTCGGGAGGTCGTGGAGGGGTACTTCTCGAACCCCGTGGGCTACCGCCAGAGCTTCTCGGGCGGGAAGAACCCTCTCTCGGCGGGGAACGCCCCCATCCCGATCGAGGTGAGGAACTACATGCTCCTCTCGCGGCCCGAGCAGGAGGAGCAGTTCAATCAGGCCGCCGAGACCATGAGCCGGGAGCTGAAGACAGCCATAGAGGCGGGTCAGCTCTCGGCGGAGTTCGAGATCACCATTGCGGACGGCGGGCTCCGCATAGAGCTCATGGAGCAGTCCGGGGGCGACCCCTTCTTCGCCGTCGGGTCGGCGGGAGTGAGAGACAATCTCAGGAGCGTCCTCAACGTCATCCTCGACGATTTGATGGGACTTCCGAACCAGGTGGCGCTGGAGGGCCACACCGATGGGCGGGGCTTCGTCGGCAGGGACTATTCCAACTGGGAGCTCAGCATCGACCGGGCCAACTCTGCGCGGCGGACCCTCATCGCCCTCGGGCTTCCGGAGGAGCGGATCGCCGAGGTCAGAGGGTACGCCGACCGGCAACTCAAGCGCCCGGAGGCTCCCTATGCCGCAGAGAATCGGCGCATCAGTCTCCTGCTCCCCTACCAGGATGATCTGGTCCGACGGCCCTCCTTGGCCCCGGCGGGTGTCCAGCCGCTTTCTGCAGGAGGTGGCGGCGGGGCCGAGTCGGACTCCGCGAACGCGGGAGCGGGGCATTGACCCCGAGCCTGCGCAGGACCTCGGCTCAGAACGCGGACTCGACGGCTAAACCTTCGTGGCCGCAGGTCGATAAGGTGGCTGGACGTGAGTCCAAATCGGGTGCACATCGAACGCGGGGTTCGACGCACCGTCGGGGGGCAAGGATGCCCTCTGAAGTACCTCTATGGAAGGAGTAGCAGGTCATGCGGATCAATACCAACGTCTCCGCGATCAACTCCCAGCGCATGCTCGGTAAGTCCAGTGCTGCGCTGGCCCGTTCGGTGGCACGGCTCTCGTCCGGATTCCGGATCAACCGTGCGGCGGACGATGCGGCCGGTCTCGGTATCGCAAACTCGCTCCGCGGAACGATTCGCGGTCTCGAGCAGGCGAGCCGGAACGCCGAGCAGGCCAACTCGCTGCTACAGGTCGCCGAAGGTGGTGCGATGCAGGTCGAGGCCATTCTGGAGCGGATGAAGCAGCTCGCCACTCAGTCTGCGTCCGACAACGTGAATGACTCGGATCGGACCCTGATTCAGGCGGAGTTCGCAGAGCTCCAGTCCGAGATCACGAGGATCGTGGACACCACCAAGTTCCTCGGCAACACCCTTCTCAACGGCTCGTTGGGGAACCAGATCGACAGCGCGAACTCGACGCTCGCCGGCGGTTCGGCGACGATCACCGGTGCCCTCGCGGACACCTACACGGTGGCTCACGACGCGGCCAACGAGCTCCTATCGATCACCAACGCCGCCGGGACTCTTTCGCAGTCTGTCGATATTTCCGGCACGAGCGGGATCAACTCGTTCAACTTCACTGCGTTCGACATCACCGTCGAGACGGACGGCAGCTTTGCCTCCGGTACCTCTTCGGTGAACGGCGATGTCGTGGTTACAGGTGGAAACACGTCGTTCCTGGTGTCCGTGTCGGGTGATCCGGCCGGCCAGGATGCGGTGGCGTTCGGTAGCCTCGACCTGACGCTGGCGACGCTGGGGATCGACGGTGATTCACTTTCCACCAAGGCCCAGGCTGTAACGTCGATCGGGACGATCGATACGGCCATCGGTACGGTTTCCACGGCTTTCGGTACCATCGGAGCCGCCCAGAACCGGATCGAATTCGCGGCCGCCAACACGGACGTGGCGCTGGAGAACTTCCTGGCCGCCGAGTCGGTGATCCGTGATGCGGACATGGCCGCTGAGGTGAGCGAGCTCACCAAGAACCAGATCCTGCAGCAGGCCGGCACGGCCATGTTGGCCCAGGCCAACGCGCTACCGCAGACAGTCCTTGCCCTCCTCCAGTAGGAGAGGGTTTTGGACGCGGTAGCACTACCCGGCCTAGCCGGGTGAATTCAGGTGGGGGTCGGTCTGGCCGGCCCCCACCGACCGGTTGATCGCACGAGGGTATGACCGATGGAGCCTATTGCCACCATAAGCGGACTCGCCACTGGCATCGATTTTCGTGGCCTCGTAGACCAGATCATCGAGGCCGAGTCCCGGCCGCTGATCCAGATCCAGCGGCAGATCGACAAGGTGTCGGTGCGGTCCGCGGCCTGGGAGGACTTCCGGAGTCGTATCGGAGATCTTCGCGCGGCGGCTTCCCAGCTTTCGGACGGGACGGCCTTTCGACGCTTTACCACGAGCGTGAACTCCAACTCGACGGTGCCACCGTTCTCCGTTTCGGCAGGGCCGTCCGCCAGGCCGGGTCAGTTCGAAGTCCAGGTTCTCCAGTTGGCGACGCGTGAGAAGCTGGGTAGCGACTACTTCTCCTCGAAATCCGACGCCCTCGGACTATCGGGCGAGTTCCTCCTGGGGGGGCAGCGTATTTCGGTGGGGATCGACGATTCCCTCGAAGACATCGCCGCACAGGCCAACGCCGCGGCCGGCGGGACCAGGGGATCGGGTGTCACGGCTTCGGTCGTAGAGACGACCCCCGGTGTCTTCCGCTTGATGTTTACGGCAGCCGAGGCTGGTGCGGTGGGCGTCAACGCCACGGACGGGGCAGACGGGGTACTCCGGAGCCTCGGTTTCATGGGAGCGGGCGTCGGGATCAAACATGCCACGTCGGACGGCGCGTTGTCCGACGCCTTCGAAACGGCCACGGATCCGCTGGGTGCCTTGTTGAACTTCTCGACGGCCCCGGCAGCGGGGACGGTGGACATCGGCTCGGTCTCCGTGTCCCTGGATCTGTCCACCATGTCGCTAACGGACGTCGCCGACGCCATCAATGCCGAGTCTGGAGGCGGGAACGGTGTTCGGGCGGAAGTCGTGTCCGAGACCGTCGCGGACGGGTCCACGCGGCGGCGGTTGGACATCTCGGGAACCACGAGCTTCTCCGATGCGGGGGGGATCCTCGAGTCCCTCGGAATCGTGACCGGAGATCGGGGCGCGGTTGCTCAAGAGATGCGGAGCAACGCGTTTACGGACAGAAACCCCAATCGCATCGCGGATGCGGGAACCCGCCTGGACAGGCTTTGGCTCGACGGCGAGGACGCGGACGTGTCCAACGGGGATACGCTCACGATTACGGGAACCCGCGCGGACGGCAGCAGTTTCGAGACGAGCTACACCGTGGGAAACGGCGACGAGTTCCAGGACCTGCTGGACGTTCTCAACTCGGATATCGATGGATTCCAGGCCGGCACGGCCACAGCGACGGCGTCGATCAACGAGTTCGGCCAATTGGTCGTGACGGACGACACGGGAGGCGGCAGCCTCCTGGACCTCCAGATCGTGTCCAACAACGAGGGGGGCGGGCGGCTGGACTTCGGGGAATTCGAGATCGGGACCACGGGGCGCCAGAGGGAAGTCGTGAACGGCGTCGACTCCCGGCTCTCCGTGGATGGGAACTTCGTCACCAGGTCCTCCAACAGCATCTCCGACGTGATCGACGGCGTGACGTTGAACCTCGCCGCCACCACCGAGGCCGCTGTCGGCGCCTCGGTAGCCCAGGACACTACCCAGATCGTGGAGGAGCTCCAGGCCTTCGTGGACGCCTACAACGCGATCACCGAGTTCGTAGGTGGCCAGTTCTCCGGCGCCGGTGCCGCGGAAGGGGCGGCAAACGCCCCCCTGAGCGGTGACTCGACGGTCTTGCAGATGAGGAACCTGCTTCGCGGTGCCATGAATACCCTCATCGATCCTGCCGTGGGCGGTTTGCGGGGGTTGTTCGCCGTGGGGATCGAAGTAGACCGCGACGGCGTCTTCACCCTCGACGAGGCCAAGCTCACGTCGGCCCTGGCCAGCGATCCCACTTCCGTCGAACGGCTCTTCATGCAGCACGGTGCCGGGAGCGTCGCGACGATTGGCCTCGTGTCGGCGAGTGGAGACGTGGCAGTGGGGGACTATCTGATCGATGTTACCCAGGCGGCTTCCCGGGCAGTCATCGATGGTCTCGGCTTCGGTGGGAGCTACAGCGACGACGGTACGCCCGACACGCTCCGGATCGTGGATACGGGCTCGGGAGGCACCTATGACGTGGCTCTAGCCGACGGCATGTCCATGGACGACATCGTGGCGGCCATCAATGCGGAGTTCGGCACGAGGCTGCGGCACCGGATCGAGGGAGACACGGGCTTCTTTTCCGACTCGGGCGGTACCGTGGCTGACGATGCCACGCTGCTCGCCGATCTGCATGATGCCGGCGGCGCCAACCAGGGGGTGGCCAATGGCGACGTCATCACGATTTCCGGTATGACGGCTGAAGGCGTGAGCATCTTCACCCAGTTCACCGTAACCGACGCCTCAACCCAGACCCTGGGAGATCTCCGTCAGCAGATCGCTGACTCCGTCGGGAGCGGCTCCGACGTTACGCTCACCAACGGTGTCTTCGGCGTGGAGAACGTAGAGGCGGGCCTGAGCCTCCTCTCTCTTTCGATCAGCTCCGACAACGTGGGGGGTGGGACCCTTTCCTTCGGGACGTTCAATGACGCCACTGCGGGACGGGGGATCGCCGACGTGACGGCGTCCAACGTGGACGGTCAACTCCGTCTTTCCCACGACCTCTACGGATCCGGAAACGGCATCGAAGTCAGCTTCATCGCAGGGGGTGGGGACGGGTCGTCGTCTCTGGGGCTTGCGACCGGCACCTATACCGGAACCGATGTGGTGGGGACCATCAACGGCCTCGCCGCCACGGGCATCGGTGAGCTTCTCCGGGGCGACCCGGGATCGGAGATCGAGGGGCTGGCGATCAGCTACACCGGAAGCGCGGTAGGGGCGGTTGGTTCCCTGACCTTTTCCAGGGGCGTTGGTGCTGCCATGGAGCGGGTCTCCGATATCCTTCTCAGCACGGGCCCCGGGTCGATAGACGAGGTCGTGAGCAATCTGGACGTCCAAACGGACCTCTTGAACGACCGGCTCATCGATATGGAGCAACGTCTGGAGCGCAGGCGCGAGAATCTGATCATGAAGTTCGCCCGGTTGGAGGAAGCCGTTGCCATTGCCCAGTCTCAGAGCGACTACCTGGCCGGTCAGTTGGCGACCTTGAGTGGTCTCGCCAGTCAGCGCTCGCAATGACGTACGACAGGGAGGCGAGTCGGTATCTCGAGACGCAGGTGGTCTCCAGTAGCCCCGAGCAGCTGGTGCCGCTCCTGTACCAGCACCTGCTGGTCAATCTGAAGAAGGCCGGGCTCCAGATCCGGGAACATGACCTCGAAGGCAAGGCGGTCAGCCTCCAGAAGGCCTCCGCCATCGTCTTCGAGCTCATGTCGGCCCTGGATATCGAGCGGGGTGGTGAGATCGCGATGCGGTTGGCGTCGCTCTACGCCTACTTCACGCGGCGAATCTCGGAGGTCGGACGCACATTGGACGAGAGTATCATCCAGGAGTTGGTAGAGCTGGTGGGCAGCCTCCACGAATCGTGGCTCGAGGTCGCGACCCATCAGGAGCCGTCACCATGAGCGGTCGCGGTAAACCCGGCCCCTCCGCCCTCGTCCAGCGACTTGCCCTGTATCGACGCTACGCCAGCGTGGTCGACGAGCAGGAGTCGGCCCTGTTGGCAGGAGACCTCGATCGGTTCTCCGAGCTGAATCTGACCCGGCGGAGTATCGAGGCCGAGGTCGAGGCTGCCCGGCTTCCTCCGGAAATCCCTCACAGTGCCGAGGCCCTCCGGCTGATCGAAGAGGCGGTAGACGCGGTCCGGGCTGCGGACATGCGCCACGCCAGGATCCAGGAACGACTGTCGTCCATGCGGGGTGAGGTCGCGGGGGAGATCCGGCAGGTTCGAAATCGAAAGGGAAACCTGCGTGCCTACCTGCAGGAGGCCGCCGGACGACCGGGCATCGATGTGAGGTCCTGAGGGCTCAAGTTGACGCCGCCGGGTGACGAAAGAAGCGACGGCACTAGGAGGTGCGAGACATGACCATCGAACGGCTGGGAAACAACCAGATTGGGGCTCGACGAGCCAACGGCGTCTCACCTGAAGAGGGTGTCGAGGCCGGGCCCGGTCGGTCCGCCGACGCGCAGCGCCCCGAACGCCACGACCGCGTGGAGATCTCTCGGGAAGGCCGCGTCCTGTCCGGCGCAGAGGGCCTCGACGAGACACGGTTGGCCGAGATCCGCCTGCGCCTCGAGAGCGGTGACTACCTCTCCCCAGAGGTCGCGACCAGGGTGGCTGAGCGACTCGTTGCGGAGCTCTTCTGACGGGACCGTCCATGACGGTATCCACATTGCTGTTGGCGCTGGTCCTCCAGCCGGTGTCTGCGCAGGTGCCCCGGATCGAAGCCGGGTTCCGGCCTGCCGAGGTCAGGGTCGGGGGCCGTGTCATCCTCACCGTCCAGGTGGAGGGGCCGGGTATCGGCTCTCCGACCATCGACCTCGTCCATGCCCCCGACGTAGACCTCCTCGACGTTGTGGACCGGGCAAGAGCCGGGCGCTGGGAACGTGACTTCGTGTTGGTGCCCACGGGACCGGCACAGGACGATTGGATCGTGGAAGTCACATTCGGGACAGAGGTGTTCGTCCACGAGATCGCGCCCCCGGTGGTCCATGTTGTTGCCGGTTGGATCAGGCCCGACCGGCCCCCACGGGACGATGTCCGAAACGCGACAGGGGCGGCGGGACCGGAACGGGCCGGTGCCGGAGTACCGGAGACGGGATCCTCAGGCGTTGCCGGGCAGCCCTTCGCGCCCTCGGGCGGGCTGGCAGGGGCCCTGCCTGGATGGGCTTATGGCGGAGGTTGGGCAACCAACGCCCATCAGGATCCCTGGTGGGCCGAACTGGTGCCGGAGGTCCTGGCCTACGACGCGGCGACGGCAGACCCGTCGACCGGTGTGAGCCTCGAAGCCGGATTGGCCCGGAGGCGGGTCTATGTCGGGCAGCAGGTGACCCTTCTCGCTACGGTGTCGGTTCCGCCGGGCGAAGTCCCCCACCGGCCGCGCTATTGGGCGCCCTCGCCTCGGTCGTTCACCCGCGTACCCCTCGGGGCGCAGGGTCATGCCACGGTTCAACAGGGCGAACTGGAATACGGTGCGACGTTCCAGAGCGCGTACTTCCCTCTGCAGCCGGGGGAGTGGGCGTTTCCTTCCGGTGGGATCCACCAGCCGGGACGTGAGGCGCTGGCCGGACCTCCCATCGGCCTGACGGTCATGCCTGTTCCCCAGGCGGATGCCCCCGAGGGATATAGCGGCGCCGTGGGACGTTTTCAGTTGTCGGCAGGGGTGGAGCCCGTCGATCTGCGCTGGGGGCAGTC
The DNA here is from genome assembly GCA_024638395.1 of Gemmatimonadota bacterium. Lineage (GTDB taxonomy): Bacteria > Gemmatimonadota > Gemmatimonadetes > Longimicrobiales > Gaopeijiaceae > JAHEKK01. The sequence continues at coordinate 11,432 of JAHEKK010000035.1, forward strand.
GGCCATACTCTGGATCGAAGTTCGGGGCGTGGGGGACATTCGCCACTTGCCGCCCCCGGTGCCGCCCCGCGTGTACGGCGCCCGACCCACCCCCTATCGGGACAGGGTGTTCCTGGAATCCCGTGATGGTGTGGCAGGAGGGGTGAAGTCGTTTCTCTACCTACTGACGCCCACCGAGTTGGGGCCGGTCGAGATCGACCCGATCATCTATCCGTACTTCGACCCCTACCTCGAAGGATTTGCCGCCCTGGGTAGTGGTCCGATGACTCTCGAGGTCCGGCCTTGAGTTGACCTGGGCTGTCCCTCGGTCCGACGCTGCCTCAGAAGAACAAAGCCAACGTCGTCACGGCAAGGATGATGACCCCGGCGGCTCCCTTTAGAGCCACCGCGAGGGCACGTCCCAAGAGAGCTCCCCAGCCTACCGTTCCCGCTTCCACCAGAGGTCGCCCCTCGAGGACCGTCACCCCGCCGGCGCCCAGGAAGGTCCCCACGAAGACGCCGACGACCGACCCAACCAGGGGAATGGGGGTGCCGACGACGGCCCCTACGATCCCTCCGACTACGGCGCCCCAGAACGCCTTCCCTGAGCCCCCGAAACGCCCTCCCACCTTCTTTACGGCCAGGAATTCGGCCAGCTCTGCGAGCCCTGCGATGAAGGCGAGGGCCAGGAGCGTGGTGAGTGTGATCCGGCCGAACCCGGCGCCGACGGCAGCGATGAGCACCATACCCCATACGCCGGGTAGCCCCAGGGGCACGACAGCCAGACAGACGAGCATGGCCGCCACCGCCAGGATGGAAAACACGAGGGCGACGACGGCCATGCCGTTCTATCCGACGAGTTGCATCAGCTCACCGGCCGATTCTTGATGGCGGGCCCATAGTAGATGCCGTTGAACAGAAGCGGGAACGTGCCGTGGGGTTGGGCCCGGAAGGTGATCTTGGGACCGAAGAGGAACAGCTTCCCCTCGCCTACGTCGGCTTCGAGCATGGCAGTGCCGCCCTCGAGGCGCTCCTGCCCCCAGGCCCACCCGCTCACGAGGGGCTCGGCGGAGTCGTACCAGCCGATGCGGCGAATCCCGGTGGCGCCGGACTCGATGTCGTATACGGGACTGTGGCTGTGGAGGACGAAGGCCCGTTCTCCGAGGCCGTGGGTCAGGGGACTTCCGTGCTCCAGCTTGATGTCGTGCACGGAGCCCGGCGTGAAGTAGTCATCCCTCGATACCGGCTCACCGCTGGCGTCGACTAGGTGGTTGCGGATGGGCAGTCCGAGGGCCGTCCCAAGAGAGGTGGAAGTCCCGATGGCGATGACCGTCCCCCCATCGTCCATGAATGCCCGCAGGGCTGCGGCCGAGGTCTCGGGCGTCAGTCGTCCAACGCGCGAGCGGAGCGAGTCGGGGAGGCTGGCCAGGAAGTCCTCATCGGGCTCGCGGCCGAACCCTCGCTGCTCCGCCAACGCTCCATCGGGCAAGATGATGACGTCATAGCGTCCCGAGAGATCACCCCTGTCGATTTCCGGCGGATAGATAACGTCGTAGTCGAACTCGAAGTCCTCGAGGATGTACCGGATCCACCCGGAGGGCATTGAACCCCCGTATTCGTCCCACAGTCCGATGCGAGGCCGAACCAGCTCCATGGCCTGGCCGGAGGGCGCGTCAGCGATTCCCGAGAACGTAAGCCCGAGCTCATCGGCCCACTCCGAGAGCGTACGCGCGTTTACATCGGATGACGATACGTAGAACGCTCCGGCGTCCAGGTCCAAGCCGCCCGCCGAAACGGGGTTCTCGAGCCAGTGCACCTGACCGCCGCCTGCGATCACGCGATTGACCGCGGTGAAGGCATTATTGGTGTGCGCAAACAGGTAGCCCTCCGGAGACCCGGCGCCGGCAACCATGCCCGGCATGGGTTCCGCCAGCCACTCGACCTCCTGGAAGGGACCGCTGAAACCCTCGAGAATCCGGT
>JAHEKK010000036.1 GCA_024638395.1 Gemmatimonadota bacterium
CGTACCTGGTTCAGGACCGGGAACACATGAGGCGCATCGAGGGGGAGATCGTCTGGCCTACCCTTGCGCCGCTCGCCGAAGCGGCCGGATACAAGATCATCGGGGTTTGGGAGAACGGGTTTCGGCACATCACCAACAACGTGCGACCGATCCGCAGGCCCGAGGACCTGGAGGGAATCAAGCTTCGCACGCCTCGGGGGATATGGCGTGTCAGGTTGTTCCAGCGGTTTGGCGCCAACCCGACCCCGATGCCCCTCTCGGAGGTGTTCATCGCCCTCCAGACGGGCGTCATGGACGGCCAGGAGAACCCCCTAGCGCAGATCTACTCCTCGAGGCTCCATGAAGTCCAGCGCTATCTGTCCTTGACCAGTCACGTCTACACGCCTGCCTTCGTGACCGTCTCGGCCACCCACTTCGCCCGGCTTCCGCAAGCGGTGCAACAGATCCTGTCCGAAGAGGCTCGGGCCGTTCAGGCGTTCGTCCACGAGACGGGGGAGGAGATGGATCGATCCCTCCTCGCGCAGATCCGGGCGACCGGCGTCGAAGTGAACCAGGCCGATCGGGCCAGCTTCCTCCAGGGGAGCCAGGCCATCTACGACGAATTCAGCGGGGCCGTGTCGAACGGCAAGTCCCTGATCGAGCGGGCCCTGCCCCTGGCCTATCCCTGATCCGTGTGGCGCACCCTCCTGATCCCGCAATCGCCGTGACGCCCCCGGACCCGTTGAGCCGACCTCTCCGGATTCTCCGGCGTGGCCTCGAGGCCGTCGTCGTGGTGCTGATGGTGGCCCTCGCCGTCGTCGTGCTCATGGGGATCGGTTTCCGGAAGGCGGGCGCGGCGCTGGTCTGGTACGACGAGGTGGCCTCGATCCTCCTGGCGTGGCTCACCTACTACGGCGCGGCTCTCGCCACTGTCCATCGGGCCCACATCGGCGTGCCGACGTTGGTCGAGCGCCTGGAGGGGATCTGGCGGACCGTCTCGATCCTGGCCGCCGAGGCGGTCGTGATCGGTTTCTTCGTCGTGCTGGCGTGGACCGGCTGGCAGGTCCAGGCCGTATTGGCCGGGACGAGCCTCGTGAGCCTTCCATCGGTCCCGGCGGCCTTGGCCCAGTCGGTCATCCCCATCGGGGCGGTGTTGTGTATCCTGGCCCAGGTGCTGAGCCTGCCGCGTGTTCTGCGTGCCCACCCGGGTGGTGTGCCGGCGGAGGAGGAAGCCTGACCCGTGGCACTCGGGATCCTCTTCCTGCTGCTGCTCGCGCTGGTGCTGATCAATGTGCCCATCGCCGTCGCCCTGGGAGCCATGGCGATCGTGGCCATGGCCAGCTCCCACGGAGTCGAGGCCTTGCCCAACGTAGGATTGGTGATGTACACGGGGGCCACCCAGTTCCCCCTCATCGCCATCCCCCTGTTCATCCTCGCCGGGGCCATCATGAACGCCTCGGGGATTTCGCAACGTCTGATCGCCCTGGCTTCGGCGCTCTTCGGGTTCGTCCGCGGTGGGCTCTCCATGGTCACGATTTCCGCTTCGCTGTTCTTTGCGGAGATCTCGGGATCGGCGGTGGCAGACGTGGCGGCCCTCGGTTCGGTCCTGATTCCGGCCATGAAGAAGCGGGGCTATTCGAATGCTTTCGCAGCCGCGGTGACCTCCTCTTCGGCCACTCTTGCGGTGATCATCCCGCCCTCCATCCCCATGATCCTCTACGGGGTCATGTCGGACAGCTCCATCGTGGAGCTCTTCGTGGCCGGAATCCTCCCTGGCGTCCTGGGGGGACTGTTGATGATGTTCGTCGCCTGGGTCTGGGCGCGGCGGAACAACCTGCCGGTGGAGGAAGCGTTCCAGCTAGGGCGTGTGAAGCGAACCTTCCTCGACGCGGGTTGGGCGCTGCTGCTGCCGGTGATCATTCTCGGGGGGATCTTCACCGGGTGGGTCACCGCGACGGAGGGTGCGGGACTGGCGGTCCTGGCTGCCCTCGTGATCGGTGGCCTGGTCTACCGGGAGCTGGATCTTCGGGCCCTCGGCCGAGCCATCCTCGATGGGGGAACGCAGACCGCGGTCGTCATGCTCCTGGTGGCGACGTCAGCCCTCCTCGGGGACTTCCTCACGGAGGGCCGGGTCCCGCAACAGATCGCCGCCACCATCACGAGCATGACGGATTCCCGGCTCGTCGTGTTGGGCCTTCTCAACGTCTTCTTCCTTTTGGTCGGCCTCTTTCTGCATTCGGCGGCCGCCATCATCCTCGTCGTTCCCATCGTCATGCCTCTGGTGCAGGCCGTGGGGATCGATCCCGTGCACTTCGGTCTCGTGGTGACCTTGAACCTGGGCATCGGGCAGCAGACGCCCCCTGTCGCCTCGGTCCTCGTGACCGCATGCTCGGTTGCCAAGGCCGACATCTGGGAAGTCACCAAGACCAATGTCTGGTTTATTCTCGTGCTGCTCTTCGTCCTACTTCTGGTGACCTACGTACCTTCTTTCTCCCTATTCCTGGTGGAGTGGTTCTATCGATGAGTGACTCGGCCGGAAGAGTGACGGTGGAGCGAGACGGTGATCTGGCCACGGTGTTTCTGGATCATCCCGAGAAGCTGAACGTCCTGGACGGCCCGGGCTGGGCGACCCTTGCCGCAACCTTCGAGGACCTTGGGAAAGACCGGGACCTGCGCTGCCTGGTCGTCCGTGGCCGTGGAGGTCGTGCGTTTTCGGCCGGCTCGGACATCGGCCACTTCCCCGAACAGCGGAGTAGTCCGGAGGATGTGGCGCGTTACGGGAAGCTGATCCACGAAGCCCTCCATTCCGTGCGGCATTGCCTTCACCCGACGGTGGCCCTCATCGACGGGCTTTGCGTGGGCGGTGGCTTGGAGATCGCGGCTTGTTGCGACCTTCGGGTCGCCGGCGCCTCGAGTAGATTCGGTGCCCCGATCAATCGCCTGGGACTCACGATGGCCTACGAGGAGTTGGATCCCCTGGTTCGGTTGTTGGGCCCCGGGCCCGTCCTCGACATCCTCCTCACGGGAGACCTCCTGGACGCCGACGCCGCGCTTCGGGTGGGACTGGTGAGTCGCGTTTTCGGCGACGAGGTGTTCGACGAGGAGGGAATGGCCCTGGCACGCCGTATCGCGGCGGGGGCGCCTTTGGTGAACCGTTGGCACAAGAAGTTCATACGGCGCCTGGAGGAGGGTCCGGCCCCGGGCCCCGACGAGCGTTCGGAGGCGTACGAGGCCTTCCGGACGTCGGACTATCGGGAGGGCACGATGGCGTTTCTGGAGAAACGGTCGCCCCGGTTCGAGGGACGCTGAGTGGCGGGGCCGCTCCAGGGAGTCCGGGTGGTGGATCTGGGTCACGTGATGGCGGGTCCCGTATGCGGACGGCTCCTGGGGGATATGGGGGCCGAGATCATCAAGGTCGAACCCCCCGGCGGCGATCCGTCGCGGACGTTCGTCGCATCCGACGACGGGAGTGGTGCGGAGGCTTTCGCCATGCTCAACCGGGGTAAACGGGGCATCGTGCTGGACCTCAAGACCGACGGTGGCCGGAGGGCCCTCCGGCGGATCGTCGACCGTAGCGACGTCCTGGTTGAGAATTTTCGACCCGGCGTGATGGACGGGATGGGACTGGGATATGATCAACTCCGGGCGGGTAACCCGGGGCTGGTCTATTGCCGGATCACGGGGTTCGGCGCCGAGGGTCCGCTGGCGCCCCTGGGGGGCTTCGATCTGATCGCCCAAGGCATCACGGGACTCATGAGCGTCACCGGAGAGGGGCCGGGGCGGGCTCCGGTGAAATGCGGCCCCCCCCTGACGGACATCACCGCCGGGATCCTGGGCGCCCTGGGGGTGGTGGCCGCCCTGCATGCCCGCAGCGCCTCCGGTGCGGGGCAGCGCGTGGACACCTCGCTGTTTCAGGCGGGAGTGTTCCAGACGCTGTGGCACGGCGCCATCGCTCTCGCCACGGGCGAGGCTCCCGGGCCTCTCGGTTCCGCCCACCCCCTCGCTGCGCCGTACCAGGCGTTTCGGACCGCCGACGGCTGGATCACCATCGGGGGCTCCAACCAGGCGACATGGGAGCGCCTGGCCGGTGCCCTTGGGCGTGAAGCGTTGATTCGCGACCCTCGCTTTCTCACGAACCGGGATCGTTTGGAGCATCGAGTAGCCCTGGGAGAGCTCCTGCAGGAATCCCTCATGACCCGAGGGACCGAGGCGTGGCTCCTGGCCTTGAGCGCAGCCGGTGTCCCGGCCGGTCCTGTTCTGTCGGTCGTCGAGATGTTGGAACACCCCCAATCCGCGGCCACGGGCATGGTCCTGGACGTGGAGGAGGGGGCCGGAAAGACCCTGGGTCTGCCCATCGGTTTCTCCGCCGCCGCCCCGCCGAATCCGGCCCCGGCTCCGGACCTCGGCCAGGACACCGGCGCCGTGCTCCGGGAGCACGGTTTTTCCGAGGACGAGATCGGCACCCTTCGCGGAGAAGGGGCCATTCCGTGACCCGAAAGGACCCTCACGTGGACGCATCGTACCCCAAAGCCTACGACGGATACCGATCTTTCCAGTATCTGGAGGAAGGCCGGGACTACCGTCCGTTTCCCCTCGCAGAACAGCGGGACAGGGTTCCTGCGTCGGCGGTGTCGCTTACGGACGAGGAAGAAGGCCGCTTTCAGCGACTCCTCGAAGAACTCGTCCTGGTCTCCCTCCACGAACACCTCTGCCTGTTTCCCGATCCGGTGTCCGCGTGCCCGGAGTATGTCCGCGAAGGTCGGGTGGCGACGGCGTTCGAGGGGATCGCCCTGAGTCACTGGGACTGCGTGTTCGACAATCTCCTGGACGGAATCTGCCGAATCCACTCGAAGAGCGGATGGAAGTGGACGGAGGTACTCCACGACCTCGGGATGCGCCTCTGCGACCTCGCCCACCAGCGCACCGTGTCCCACTGCCTACGGGTGGAAGACATCATGACCGCCAGAGATGACCGGCGTCTGGCCTGGGTCGCGAGCCTCGAGGGTGCGGCCATGATCGAAAACGAGCTGGACCGGATCGATCTCCTGTTCGGATTCGGGGTGCGAGCCCTGGGTATCGCGTATTCCGAGGGAAATGCCCTGGGGGCGGGCCTGAAGGAACCCCGGGACGGGGGACTGACGGCGTTCGGGCGAAAAGCCGTGGAGCGGATGAACAAGCTGGGCATGCTCATCGACTGCTCTCATTGCGGGGACCGGACGACCCTCGACACCATCCAGTGCTCGGAAATGCCCGTCATCCTCAGCCACATCGGCGCCCGGGCGCTCTGGGATTCAAGCCGCCTGGCGCCCGATGAGGTTCTCGTCGCCTGTGCGGAGAAGGGCGGGGTGATCGGAATCGAAGCCGCTCCACACACGACCATCACACCGGCCCGTCCGCGCCACAGTCTCGAGTCGTTCATGGAGCACTTCGAATACGTCAAGGCGTTGGTCGGGATCGATCACGTGGGTTTCGGGCCCGACACCGTCTACGGCGACCACGTGGGCCTCCATCACACCTACGCGAACGCTCTTTCCATTGCCGAGTCACGGCAGGGAGGGGCGACGTCGCCCGCAAAACCCCGGCAACCCCAGGTGGAGTACGTGGAGGGCATCGAGAACCCGACCGAGGGCTCGACCAACATCCTGCGGTGGCTCGTAAAGGCCGGCTACGCCGACGGAGACATCGCCAAGGTCATGGGCGGCAACGCCCTACGGGTCCTGCGCCAGGTCTGGCCCTGACGCTCAGGGTGTCGGAGGGCCTCCGAAGCACTGACCCGCGACGCCCGCTGCCAGGATCACGGCAGCGCCTACGGCGGGAAGCGCCACATGCCAGAAGGGGCTGGGGGACGTGGGTGGGGCTTCGTCCCGGCCAGCCTGGTTCTCGCTTCGGGCATCGCCGACCACGGGTAGGCGCCTCTCCCCGTCCGGTGGAGTCATCGGGTCGACTGGTCGGCCTCGGGCGCCACCAGGCGCTCGAGGCGGTCGATGACGTCGGGTGGCAGGATGCGGTTCCAGCTTTGCGGGTGGGGCTCCGAGAGTCCGTACAGGTGCACGGCGTGGGGTGGGGTCGACTCGATCCAGACCACGGGAATCCCCTGCTCGGCAGCCGAGACCGCGACCCCGCCCGGGGAGTTGGCGTCTGCATCCGTTGCGCCGTCCCACACACAGATCATCAAGTCGGCCGCGGTGAGCAGCCGTGAGCGCAGGTCGCCATGTCCTCCCAGCATCTCGGTGTGACCCATCCCCGTCTCCGAAGAGCCGAACAGGGACGCCGGCTCGCTGATCTCATTCGCCGCATCCAATGCTCGCCGGGCCCGCAATCCGAGGCTCGGATCCAAATGCGCCAGATGCTCATCCCGGGGGCGGGGCAGAACCAGACAGGCATCGTATCCGGCGGCCAGGGCCTCCTCGACCATCAGAAGATCGGCGTCGCCCTGCAGCGCCGAGACGACTCGTGGCCTGGTCACTTCCGTGCCTGTCGGGGCCCTGAGCTTCATGAGGGGAGCCAGGCCTTTGGCGATGTCCCTGAGCACCCGGGCGATGGATGCCCGGAGCAGAACCTTCCGGGCGCCAGCCAGGTCGCCTGGCCCGATGGCGCCAACGGAGAAGGGCATGCTTTCACTCTTGGGTGACACGGAGGCTCCGATGGGGAGGATGGTGGGGGGAGGGGTCGGACGATTGGCCGGGTACCGTAATCCCCGGCATGGACGTTAGACCCCGGCGATGCCGCAGGCAATGCCGTCCCCAGGTCGGTAATGCGGCATCCGGGCCCACGTGCTAACCTTACGTCGAGGAGTCGTTGTAGGCGGAGCCAGGCCGGTCAGAGGCCGTGACGGAAAAGGAATCCATGAACGAGAAGTCGGTGGTGCGAGGGACCGGAGAAGAGAACGGCGCCGCGGCCGCAGAGGCGCCCATGGGGACGCCCGAGGCGGTCGGCAGGCGGGGTTTTGTCGGCCAGGCCGCCGGGGCCATCGTGGGAGCGGGCCTGGTGGCGGCATGTGGGGCTGGAGGCGACGAGGCCGAGGGCGGCGCGCCCGCCGTGCAGACCGGACCCCGGATACGGTGGCGGTTGGCTTCCAGCTTCCCGCGGGGCCTGGACACCATCTTCGGGACCGCGGAGCACCTGGGTCGCGTGTGCTCGGAGCTCACCGGCGGACGCTTCGAGATCCGGCCGTACCCCGGGGGCGAGATCGTCCCGCCCCTCCAGGTGATGGACGCGGTGCAGCAGGGGACCGTGGAGGTCGGGCAGGCCACGAGCTACTACTTCGTGGGCAAGAGCCCGGCCCTGGCGTTCGATGCCGGTGTGCCCTTTGGCATGACCGCCAGACAACAGGATGCCTGGTTGAACGAGGGCGGCGGCCTCGAGGTGATTCGAGAGGTCTTCGCCGACTTCAACATCATCAACTTCCCGGCGGGGAATACGGGAGCCCAGATGGGCGGGTGGTTCCGGCGGGAGGTTTCGTCGCTGGCCGACCTCCGGGGCCTCAAGATGCGGATCCCAGGCCTGGGGGCAGAAGTCATGGACCGCCTTGGCGTGACGGTTCAGGTCCTGGCGGGCCAGGAGATCTATCCTGCGCTGGAGCGAGGCGCCATCGACGCCACGGAGTGGGTCGGCCCCTACGACGACGAGAAGCTGGGGCTCCATCAGGTGGCCCAGTACTACTACTACCCGGGCTGGTGGGAGCCGTCGGCGAACATGAGCTGGCAGGTCAACATCGACGCCTGGAACGCCCTCCCGGCGGAATACAAACGCGTGTTCGAGGTGGCGGCCGAATCAGCCGCCCGACACATGATCATGATGTACGATGCCCGAAACCCCGCCGCCCTGGAGCGGATTCTCGCCGGCGGGACCGAGCTCCGGCGGTTTTCCAACGAAATCCTCACCGCGGCACGGGATACGAGCGTCGAGCTCATGGAAGGCAAGGCCGCCGCCGACCCGGGCTATCGGCGCGTCTACGAACATTGGCGGGATTTCCGCGATGCCTCGTTCCGGTGGTTCGCCACCACAGAGGCCGCCTATGCGGAGTTCGCCTTCGGTGCGGGCGAGAACGTGTAGACCCTCCCGATCCCGGTGAACACGGTCGGCCCCGGTCCCCTTTCCTGGTGGGAGCCGGGGCCGAATCCGGTCCGATCCATTTCGCCCACGGGGCCTCTGGTGCCGCGCTACTCGGCTTTCAGCACGGCGATCGGATCCACTCTGCCGGCCCGGGCGGCGGGCACGGCCGACGCGGCAAGGCCCACGAGGGTAAGCAGGGCCGAGACGCCGACGAGCGTGAGGGGATCGGTGGGACTCACCCCGTACAGCAGCGCGGCCATGGTACGGGTCACGCCCAGGGAACCGACGACGCCCACAAGAATGCCCATCCCGACCAATGCGAGGCTCTTCGTGATCACGAGCCCGCTGACGTCCCTGGTGCTGCCTCCCAGGGCGATGCGCAGCCCCATCTCGGGGAACCGGCTGGAGACGTTGTAGGACAGGACGCCGTAGATCCCGACCACCGCCAGGAGCAAAGCGAGGCCGGCGAAGGCCGCAAGGAGCACCGTTGTGAATCGGTCTCCGGCCAGGGAAGCCGCTACGGCCTCTTCCATGCTCTGGACCGTGGCCATCGCCAGTGACGGATCGATGTCGGACACGACCTGTCGGATCTGGCCGGCCACGGATTCGGTCGGCAGATCCGACTTCGCGGCCAGAAACATGTTCCCGATGGGGATCCGGCCGAAGGGGATGTACACGGCGAGGCGGCTGTCCTCCCGGACCCCGAAGTTCCGGACGTTCTCGGAGACGCCGACGATCTCCCACCACTGGGGATCCTGTGGATCGCCGAAGTTGATCCTCGCTCCGAGAGCACTCTGGCCGGGGAAGAGGCGCTCCGCGACGTTTTCGTTCACGATCACGACTCGCTGGGCGTCGTCGGAGTCGGCCGAGGTGAATCCCCGCCCCGCCAGCAAAGGGATACCCATGGTCTCGTGGTATCCCTCGGTGACCCGGCGAAGCCACGCCGCCCTCTCCTGTCCCGGCTCCGGCATCGGTCGTCCTTCGACGTTGAAGTTGACGTCACCGTCGAAGCCGGAGAGGGGCAGGGAGCTTACGGACCCTACGCGCGTCACGCCTGGTATGGCGGCGATCCGGGTCTCGAGGTCCGTGAAGAAGGTCCGGACTGCCTCCCGATCCGGATAACGGCTGTCGGGCAAGCCGAGGAAGAACGTTGTGACACCCTCGGGAGCGAATCCAAGGTCGGCGCTCCGGAGGTTGTCGAAGCTCTTGATCAGAAGACCGGCTCCGCTGGTAAGGACGAGCGCCATCGCGACCTGGGCGACCACCAGGGCGTTCCGTAGGCGAGTCTGGGAGCCGCCGGCGCCCCCTCGCCCACCGTCGCGGAGGTCGTCCGTGAGGGCACGACGGGAGGAGCGTCTCGCCGGCAAGGTGCCGAAGATCAGGCCGGCCCCTATCGTGACCGCGGCGACTACGGCAAGGACCCGAAGGTCAAGAGCCACTTCGTCTATGCGAGGCGTTCCGGCGGGTGCCAGAGAGACCAACAGGCGGGTGGCCCAGGCGCCGAGAATGACGCCCGCAACCCCCCCCACCGCGGCGAGGAGCAGGCTCTCGGTAAGGAGCTGCCGGAAGATACGTCGAACCCCGGCGCCCAGGGCGGACCGGACCGCCAATTCGGACCGTCGGGCGGACGCTCGGCTGAGGAGGAGATTGGCCACGTTCACGCAGGCCACGAGCAATACGAAGCCCACCGCCCCGAGAAGCACCCAGAGGGCTTGGGACGCCGAAGCGACCAGGTCCTCGTGCAGCGGGTTGATCCAGAAACCCACCCCCGTGTTGTCTTCGGGATACGCCTGCTCGAGGCGCGTCCCGATGGCCGTGGCCTCGGCGCGGACGCCTTCCAGCGTAGCGCCGTCGGCCATGCGCCCGACGGCCCTCAAGAATACGCAACCACGACCGCAGGGCGGGTCGGCCGGGTCGATCTGAGAGGGCCGCCAGAGCTGGGCCTGCTGGATGAAGGGCGGGCGGAAGTCCTCCGGCATCACGCCCACGATCGTGTGGGGGTGGTCGTCGAGGGAGATGCTGCGTCCCAGGATGTCCGGGTCCCCGCCGAAAGCCCTTTGCCAGAGGCCGTGGCTCAGTAGGACCGCCCCCGGGCCCCCCGAAGCTTCCTCCCGATCGTCGAACAAGCGGCCCAGGGCGGGGGACACCCCCAGGACGTCGGAGAACATCCCCTGGGAGACCCTCGCCTCGGGGATCTGCTGGGGTTCTCCCACGCCCGTCAGCGTCGGCCCGCCACCGCCGTACACCGCGGCCGCAGCCAGGCCGTCGGACTGGGTAAGGAGGTCATGGAAGTTCTCGTACGAAAGCCACTCGCGAAGCGGCCCTTCCCGTCGGGTATAGTCCGCCCAGATGGTGACGAGTTCGTCGGGGTCTTGGAAGGCAAGGGGGCGCAGCAGGATGCCGTCTACCACGCTATAGACGGCTGTGGTCGCACCGATTCCCAGGGCCAGCGTCATCACGGCCACGAGGGTGAACAGGGGACTTCGGAAGAGGTGCCGCCGGGCGAAGCGAATGTCTTGCCGCAGGTCGCCCCACATGTCCCGCCGACGTCCTCGAGTCCTTCGTTCGTTGGTCATGGCCACCATTTCCCTCCTCACGTCGTCCACCGATCCGAATCTTCGGGTGGCTTCCCTGTCGGCCTCTCCGGGTGACATCCCCTTCGCCACCAGGCGAGCTCGTTTCTCTTCCAGATGGAACCGGATCTCGTCATCGACTTCCTCGGACGCCGGGGGAGGGCGGCCGGGCAGTCGGGAGAGTCTCCGGTAGGGTCTGTCGTCAGGTCCGCCGCGCCAACTCACACGCCTCTCCTCCCGATCCCGTCAACTGACGGGTGCCTTGGCTCGGAGCGCCTTTCCGATCGCTTCTGAATAGCGGGTCCAAGCCTGGGTCTCGCCGGCCAGTTTCCTGCGCCCCGAGTCCGTCAACCGGTAGAACTTCGCTCGCCTGTTGTTCGACGAGAGACCCCACTCGGATTCGATCACGCCCTTGTTCTCCAGCCGGTGGAGAGCGGGGTAGAGCGTGCCCTCTTCCAACAGGAGGGTCCCCTCCGTCACCGACTCGAGCCACTCGGAAACGGCGTAGCCGTGCCGCGGTCCCCAGCTCAGGCCCTTGAGGATCAGGAGGTCTACCGTGCCGCGTAGCAGGTGCAGTGAGTCGTCGCGCATGATTCCCCTTTGGTTGCTAGGGGAATATCCCATGGCTTCCATGGAAACGCAAGGGGAAGCCCGGGGCACTGCGGTACATCCTTCTCTAGCGGATGAGCCCGGTCACCAGCTGGGGCCAGATGATGATGAGCAACAGGCCGATGATCTGAATGAAGATGAACGGAATCACGGCCCGGTATAGATCGGTCGTCCGCACTTCGGGAGGCGCCACACCCCTCAGGTAGAACAGTGCGAACCCGAAGGGCGGGGTCAGGAACGACGTCTGGAGGTTCATCCCGATCATGACGCCGAACCAGACCAGGTCGATGCCCAGCAACTGGGCGGCCGGGGCGAGCAGCGGGATGATGATGAAGGCGATCTCGAAGAAGTCGAGGAAGAAGCCCAGGAAGAAGATGACCAGGTTGGCGGCGATGAGGAGGCCGACACGGCCGCCGGGCAGGTTGGTCAGAAGGTCTTCGATCCAGATGTCTCCGTACAACCCCCGGAACACGAGAGCGAAGGCCGTCGACCCGATCAGGAGGAACATGACCATGGTGGTCAGCTTGGTCGTGTCGATGCACGCTTCCTTCACGACGGTCCAACGGAGCCGGCCTCACATGGCCGCGAGGAGCAGGGCCCCAACCGATCCGATGGCCCCGGCTTCGGTAGGCGTGGCAACACCGGCGAAGATGGATCCCAGGACGATGAGGATCAGGAGGAGGGGAGGCATCAACACCAGGGCGACCTGACTGAGGAGCGCGCCCATGGGTATGTCCGTCATCTCCCTGGGGAGACTGGGTGCGGCTTCGGGCTTGAAGATGGCCACCGCAACAACATAGGCGGCGTAGAGGGCCGCAAGGGTCACTCCGGGAATGAGCCCACCGAGAAAGAGATCGCCCACGGAGATGCCGAGTTGATCCGCGAGGACGACCAGGACGATGCTCGGAGGGATGATCTGTCCGAGAGTCCCCGAGGCCAGAATCACGCCGGCCGACAACTCCTTGGAGTAGTTGTACCGAAGCATCACCGGCAGCGAGATGCTGCCCATGGCCACCACGGACGCGCCGACCACGCCCGTGGCCGCGGCCAGGAGCGCCCCTACGAGCACCACGGCGAGGGCCAGCCCGCCCCGAAGCGTTCCGAAGAGCTTGCCGATCGTCGTGAGTAGATCTTCTGCAAGCCGCGCCTTCTCGAGGACGATCCCCATGAAGATGAAGAACGGCACCGCCAACAGGACGTAGTTCGACATCACGCCGAAGATCCGCTCCGGCATCGCGTAGAGCAGATTCCAGGTGAAGAAGCCCGCTTCCACACCGACGAAGGCGAAGAGAAGCGACGCGCCGCCCAGGGCGAAGGCGACGGGATAGCCCGTGAAGATGATGAGGAAGACCGCCACGAACATCAGTGGTGCCAGGAGGTCCTCCATCAGTGATCATCCCCGCGGACTTCGGCGCCGAGGTCACCGTCGGCACCGTCAAGCGGGCTTTCGTCCCGGTTCACCGAGCCGGAGCCTCGTTCGGCGGTTCCCTCCGGGACGGGTGTCCCCTGCCCGATGAGCAGGATGAAGCAGACCAGAATGACGGCCTTGAGATGGTAGCGGGGGAGTCCTCCCGGATCGGGCGACATCTCCTGGATGGACCAGGAGTTCCGCACCGACGGCCACGATACCAAGAGAACGAACACGGAAAACGGCAGCAGCAGCACGAGGGTCCCTATGACGTTGATCCACGCCTGGGTCCTTCGGGAGAAGCGGGAATAAACCACGTCCACTCGAACGTGTGCGTCTTCCCTGAGCGCGTACCCGGCTCCGAGCAGAAAGAGGAGGGAGAAGAGGTACCACTGGAGCTCGAGATAGAGGTTGGAGCTCAGGTTCGTGCTCATGAACCGCCCGAGGTACCGGACGATGGCGTTGTAGGCTCCGATCAGAACCATGGCCAACGCAAACCACGAGATCACCTTTCCGAGGACACCCGTCAGGCGGTCCATGGCTCGGATGAAGGCGTTCAAGGGATTCGAAGTCGTCCTGTCGGGGTCGTTGTCGGGCCGTCTCTTGTTCGGCCTTACGGGGCGTTTTGAGACCGTCAGGCGCCGAAGGGCCGGAGGTCAGGGGTAAACCGGGCCCAGACTACACCCCACCTACTCCCTCAGCAAGCTTGATCCTGTCATCTGGGACGGCTGGTCGATGCCCATGCAG
>JAHEKK010000532.1 GCA_024638395.1 Gemmatimonadota bacterium
ACGACCGGGACCACCTACACGCCGGGATACGCCACCGCTCACCTCCTGGACGCGGGTGCGACTTTCTTCCCCAGCGCCACCTGGCTCGTTCGCATGTCGGCGAGCCACGCCGCAGGCCGGAGAACCAGTCCGACGGAAGGCACCTTCGAATGGGAGAGCTGCAACCTCTTCGACAGGGGGTGCGAATTCACCGGGTCGCCCACCCTGGCCGGCGCCCCCGGCGGCCGACTCCTCCCGGGCTACCTGCGGGTGGACATCGGCGCGCGCAAACACTGGCACGTGGACATCCGGGGTAGGGACGCCTACGTGGCCGTGTTCGGCACACTGACGAACGTGCTGGGACGGCCCAACGTGCTGACCCAGGTGCTGGATCCGGAGACCGCCCAGTACCGACGCATCGACATGCGGCCCTTCTCCCCGCTCGTCGTGGGGTTGGACTGGCGTTTCTGACCAAGGGGCCGGAGACGTCGGTTGTCACAAGGCGGGACCGACGCGGGTTCCTCCAGGATGGAGGCAACCATGACCGAGTACACCCTGCCCGCACCGCGTGAGATGAACCTCATCCAGCCACGGGACAAGGCCTTCCGAGGCGCCTACGTGCAGCTGGTGGAGACCCACTCTCAGAGGCTGTTTCGATACCTGGACCGGGCGGGGGGCGATCCGGAGCTGGCCCGCGACCTCACACAAGAGGTCTTTCTGCGGCTATACGAGCGCGGCGCGCTCCCGGACCAAACGGGCGCCTGGCTCATCACCGTAGCCATGAACCTCCTTCGTAACGAGAAGTCGAAAAGGTCCCGGCGGAACCGCCTCATGACTCCGGAGCGAGCCAAGCACGCCCATTCCGATCCCGAACCATCGCCCATGACGGGCACCGGCACTGAACCGGGCCTCGTCCGGGCGGCGCTGAGCACCCTTCCGAAGCGCGAGCGGAACCTCCTACTACTGCGCGCCGAGGGGTACGCCTACCGTGAGCTGGCGGAGGCCGTAGGGGTTGCCGAGGCCAGCATCGGGACGCTGTTGGCCCGGGCCAAGCGCAGGTTCCTCGAGGCCTACCAGGAGGCCCGAGATGCACGCTGACACGGAACGCATCCAGCGGCTCCTCCACGGCGAGTTGTCCGCAGAGGAAGAGCGGGAGCTCCGCGAGCACCTGGAGGGATGCGCCGCCTGTTCGGAGCGGCACCAGGAGGCAGCATCGGCGGAGCGCGAGATGTTGTCGTTGCTGGAGGCCCTCGATCACCCGGCCCCGGTTTTCGACCCGGACGCCCTCTCGAAACGTCGGCCGGGCCTCTCTCAGGCCCAGGGCCGTCTCCTCCGGTGGGCCGCCACGGCCGTCCTGGGACTGGGGCTTGCCGGGGCAGCCTACGCGGCACCCAATTCGCCCCTACGCGCCTGGCTCGGCGCACGAACGGAGGCACCCGAGACCACTCCTCCCGGTGGCATCAGGGTGGACCCGGGGGAACGTCTCGTCATTCGGATCCTGGCACCTGAAGAGCTGGGTTCGGTGCGCGTGGAGATCTCGAACGATCGTCTGGTTCAGATCAGCGGGGGCCAGTCATCGACTTCGTTTTCCGTCGATCAGGGCGAGGTCTCCGTGCGAGGCCTCGGAGACGGGTCTCTGCACGTGACGGTACCGAGTGACGCGCCCCAGGTGGAGATCCTGGCTGGGAATCGCCCGATCTTCGTCAAGCGGGATAGGGCGCTCCTGGCCGAGGGCCTGGACCTGGAGGGAACCGGACCTTTTATCCTGTCCCTGGGCGACGACGGGACGCCCTGACGCGAGTCAGCGGCGGCCGAACAATCCTCCGAAGAAATCGCCTTCGTTCCATGCCGGCCGAGGGTCGTCCTGGGCGATCACGTAACCGGTCAGGAAGTTCACCCTGGCGTGCCCGGCGCCCGACTCGAAGTCGAACCCCTGATCGGACTCGTCGAAGGGCGTGTGGTACAGGTTCTGCCGGAACGCCGTGTTGATCTCCCCGCCGTTCAGGTCCGGATCTCCCGTTTCGAAGCCGCTCTTTATGAAGAGCGCCGGGATCCCCTGGCGAATGAAGCTGAAGTGATCGCTCCGGATGAACAGGACCTGTTCGGGGATCGGGTCGGGGCCGATGCCCAATCCCAGATGATCCGCGGCTTTCGCCACCGAGGCGCCCATGCTGGAGTGCTCGGCGCCGTAGGGCACGATGTCGAGGAGCGGATGGAAGAGGAACGGCATGTCGAGGGAGAACGCAGCGACCAGATCGCCGTCCGGCACGGTCGGGTTCTGAACGAAGTAGTCCGACCCCAGAAGACCCCACTCCTCCGCCGTGGGGATCAGGAAGACCACGGAACGGCGAGGGGCCGAAGGCAAGCTGGCGAAGGCCCGGGCGATTTCCAGAACGATGGAGACGCCGGATGCGTTGTCGTGGGCTCCGTTGTAGATCGAGTCGCCCTCGACCGGTACGCCGATGCCGAAGTGGTCGATGTGCCCCACATAGACTACGTGCTCATCGCGTAGCTCGGGGTCGCTCCCGGTCAGCTTCGCCGCCACGTTCCAGCTCTCCACCTCCTGGTGGAGCGAACGGGTGTCCACGGAGATCCGCGTCGCCAGGTCGAAGGCCTGCGGGGTGTTGGAGGCGGCCGCCGTGAGCGCCTCTTCCATGGGCGTCGCGGAACCCTGGAAGAGCGCCGCAGCCGCGCCGTGGTTCAACGACGCGCTCGCCTGGATCTGCTCGCTGCCCCCGCTGGGGGTGCCTGCTGCGTCAAGCCAGGCGAAGCTCCCCCGCCGGGACCTGTTCGCGTTCACTTCCCAGCGGAAGCGGGGATCGTCCGGCGACCAGAACGTGGCGGTACCTATGGCCCCTCGCCGGACCGCCTCTGCTTCTTTGGTCGCACCCGACGAGTAGTACGCCCGCTCGTTGCTCGGAAAGCTCGCGGGAGCGCCGCTGAGCCACACGACCACTTTGCCGCGAACGTCCAGAGAACCGTAGTCGTCATACCCCAGGTCCGGCGCGCTCACTCCGAAGCCCACGAACGCGACCGGCGCCTCGACGACCTGGCTGGACGTTCTGAGAAGGTCGGCGCCCAGATAGTAGTCTAGCCCGTAGGTCAGATCCCCGACCGACGGCGAGCCGTGGATGCGGAGGGCGCTCCGTTCCTCGTCGACGGTGCCGTGGCGGAGGGGTACCGTCTGGCGGAACGTACCGCCGTCCCCGAAAGGCTCGAGGCCGAGACTCTGCAGCACGGACTCGGCGTACCCGGCGGCCCCGGCGTACCCCTTCGTGCCGGGCCCCCGGCCCTCCAGGGAGTCGTGGGCGAGGACCCGGATGTGCTCCTCGA
>JAHEKK010000533.1 GCA_024638395.1 Gemmatimonadota bacterium
CCGTATCCGGAAGTTGAGCCCGGAGAGGCGTGGCGAAGGCGGCGTAGAAGAGAGCGGCGCAGGCCAGTCGACGTAGGTGGTGCATCAGTGGGTTCCGGGGGTGGGGGAAGCCGTACCCTTGTCGTCCGTCCGCATGTCCGGGACCAGGGGTAGAAGCATGCCCAGAGCATCGGCAGGAGTGGTGATGGCCTGGAACCCTTCGGTGCTCCTGACTCAGCTAGCTGATCACGGCCTCCCCCCTCGACACGACTACCGGGTCCATCCCCAGGGAGCGTATGAGCTCGTTGAAGGCCGACAGGTCCTGGTCGAACACGGTATCGAGGCGGCCCAGGACATCGGCAACCGTTCCTCGTAGCTCCTCCAACCGGTCGACGGCTTGATCGGTGGGCCCGGCGTTGATGATTCCCGCCAGACCACCGGCCACCGTGTTGTACAGGAACGCCAACTCAGCGGCCAACTTCCCGGGATTGTCCAGGGGATCGTAGAAGCTCCGGTTGTCCGTCTGCTGGATCTCTTCCCGAAGGCCCGCCAGCTTCGTGTTGAGGGAATCCGCCGCCTCCGTCACCCGGGCCTGATCCGCCTCGCTCAGGTCCGCCTCGTCCGTCAGCCCGGCCAGGGTCTCGACCTGACCCCTCACGGAGACCAGATCCGAGGTCTGGTCGGACAGCCGGTCGATGATCCCCCCCAGGTCCTGTAGGAACTGGTGCTGAGCCAGGTAATCGGCCCGGGGAATGTCCGTCCTGGGATCGGGAAGCACCTGGAACGTCTGGCTGCCCACAGCCTCGCCGTCGATCGTGAGGGCCGCCGCATACTCACCCGGAGGCGCAGGAGGCTGTCCGAGGGCTCCGAAGATGATGGTGCCGGTTGGGAGAGTCGGCGCCGGGTAGGTCAGACCCCAGGTGGCCCGGTGCGTCCCCGCCGACTTGGGCAGGAGGGGCGGCCCACCGCCGAATCCGAACATGGCCGCCAGGGCCGCAAAGGCGCCGAGATCCGGCCCCGGCTGGGCCTCACTGGAGAGCGTCACCGCGGTGTCGCCTGCGACGTCGGTCACGACGAGCTCGACGACCCCCTCCACGTCCTGCCCCAGGGTGTAGTGGAACCAGGCGCCGTCAGGGGGATTGGTCGCCCTCGTGGTCGCCCCTAGAGCGCCCAGCCCCGGGCCACCGAAGAAGGCGCGGTAGGGGGATCGCACCTCGTGCAGCGTGGCCGCTGCGGAAGCCGTCTCGGCGGTGACGCTGCGGAGGGGGGTGAGATCGTCCATGATCCAGAACGAGCGCCCCTGGGTGGACAACACCAGGTCTCCACGGTGGATCTGGATGTCGGTGACAGGCGTGACCGGGAGATTGCGTTGGAGCGACTGCCAGTGGGCCCCTGCGTCTACCGAGACATAGACCCCGAACTCGGTACCGGCGAAGAGCAGGCCCTCCCGCACGGGATCTTCTCGGACAACGCGCGTGAAGTGGTCCGCGGGAATACCATTCGCGCCGGTGGTCAGAAGGCTCCAGGAAGCGCCGTAGTCCTCCGTCCGGAAAACGTAGGGACGGGCGTCGTCCTGGCGGTACTTGTACGCGGCGATGTGGACTCTACCGGTGGCATGCCGGGAGATGTCGATGCTGTTGACGGTGGCCCCCTCCGGGAAGTCGGGCGGCGTCACGTCTGTCCAGGAGGCTCCGTCATCGCGTGATACGTGGATCCGGCCGTCGTCGCTCCCGGCCCACAGAACCCCGGCCTGGTGGGGAGACTCCTCGAACGTACACTTCAACGCCCGTGCCGTCGGAGACGATGGGACCGCCGGCAAACCCCTGGTGCTCCGGGTTGTCGGTAGTGAGATCCGGGCTGATCACCTCCCACGACTGACCGCCGTTCCGTGAACGGTGGACGTGGTTGGACGTATGGTACAGCACGTCAGGATCGTGGGGGGAGATGCGAATGGGCGCATTCCACTGAAAGCGATACTTGAGGTCGCCGATTCTTTGTGCAAGCTGGTTTTGCGGATAGGCGAGAATCTCCCGGGCCTGCCCCGTCGCCACGTCGTACCGGTTGATGCTCCCGCCGAAGCAGCCCGAGTACACGATGTCGGGATCCCTCGGATCCACTGCGATGTGCCCGCTCTCGCACCCTCCGACCTGATACTCGCGCTCGAAATCGGAGATCATGGCCCCGGACACCCGGCTGGGTACCGAGACCGTGGAGTTGTCCTGCTGGGCGCCGTACAGGCGGTAGGGGAACTGATCGTCCACCGTGACCCGGTACAGCTCGGCCGTGGCTTGATTCCGTTGCGTCGACCAACTCCGGCCACCGTTGAGGGTGACGGTCGCTCCACCGTCATCTCCCTCGACCATGATGTCGGTGTTGTGAGGGTTGATCCAAAGGGCGTGGCTATCAGGGTGCGGGACGGTGGGGATGGGAACCCATTGGGTCCCGCCGTCGACCGACTTGTAGAACAGCACGTTGTTGATGTAGACGGTGTTCTCGTCCCCAGGATCGGCGGTGATCCGGTTGTAGTACCAGGGCCGGTGCCAGAGTTGCCGGTCTCCGGTGAGCTGCCTCCAGGCGTCTCCGCCGTTGTCGGAGCGGTAGACCCCTCCGGCGTCTCCCTCGGCCTCGATGACGGCCCAGACCCGGTTGGGGTTCGCCGGCGAGACGGTGACACCGACCTTCCCCACCAAACCAGTAGGCAGGCCGGCCCGGAGCTGCTGCCATGTCTCGCCTCCGTCCTTGCTCCTATAAATGCCACCTTCGGCGGACCCGGAGATCATGGTCCACGGGAGACGCTGGGCCCGCCATGCCGTGGCAAAGAGGATCCGCGGATTGGAGGGATCCAGAGCTATGTCAACCACTCCGGTTGAGTCGTTCACGAACAGGACGTTTTCCCAGGTGTCCCCACCGTCCCGGGTTCGGTACACGCCCCGTTCTTCGTTCCGCCCGAACAGATTCCCGAGAGCCGCCACGTAGGCCACGTCCGGGTTGCTCGGGTGGATCACGACGCGCCCGATCTGTCCGGCCGACTCGAGCCCGCTGGCCTCCCAGGTCTTTCCGGCATCGGTGGACCGGTACATGCCACGGCCGGGAGAGGTGTTCCCCCGGGGCTCGGCGGACCCCGTTCCCACGTAGATCACGTTGGCGTCGGACGGCGCAACGGCGATGGCCCCGATGGAAGCCACGGCGATCTGACCGTCGCTGATGTTTCGCCACGTGGTGCCCGCATCCTCGGTCTTGAAGATGCCACCGCCGGTGGAGCCCATGTAGAACAGGTACGGCTTCGCGGCCACGCCGGCGACGGCCGTGACCCGCCCGCCCCGGTGGG
>JAHEKK010000534.1 GCA_024638395.1 Gemmatimonadota bacterium
GGGCCGCGCCGCGAATTCGAGTCGGCCCGTCGGCGAAGAGCGCCGCAGCAACCAGGGGCGGAAGCAGATCCGGCGCGTCCGTAAGGTCGAAGTTCTGCGCTCCTCCGGTCCGGAGGCGGTCGAGGAACAGGGCGAACGTCGCGTCTCCCTGGAGGGACTCTCCAGGCGGGCGCAGGCCCGGGACCTCGACCGGGCGGCCCACGACGAAGCCCGCGGCCAACAAGAACGCGGCGCCGGACCAGTCGGGCTCGATGTCGAAATCGGTGGACGCGTACCCTCCCGGCTCCACCACGATCTCGGCGGCGCCGGACCAGTGAACGTCGGCCCCGGCCTGACGCATCATGGCCACGGTCATGTCCAGATACGGGCGGGACACCGCTTCTCCGGTGAGGGTCAAGCGGAGGCCATGGGGCAGCCGGGGCGCCACGAGCAGCAGCCCCGTCGCGTACTGGCTCGAAAGGGACCCGTCGACCCGGACCTCGGACAAGGCTTCGGCGCCGGGAGGCTCGATGCGGATGGGCGGGTAGCCCGTCCGGACGGGGAACGACACGCGGGCGCCCATGGAGGTCAATGCGCTGGCGAGAGCCCCGATGGGTCGACCCCGCATGTGTCGGTCCCCGTCTACCGAAAAGGGTGACGACGAGACGAGGCCCAACGCCGACAGGAAACGAACGGCCGTGCCGGCGTTTCCGCAGTAGAGCACCGCGTCCTCACCGCGGACCGGGCCCGGAGCGATCTCCACGTCCGTTCCGTCCCAGTTCACTCCGGTTCCGAGGACGCGCAGGGCCTCCGTCAGGTAATGGGAATCGTCGCAGATCAGCGCCCCCCGCACCCTCGAGATCCCTCCGCCGAGGGCCGCGAGGATAAGGGCGCGTTGGGTCATGCTCTTACTGCCGGGACAGGCGAGGACCAGGGTCATGCCAGGGCCTCTCGAAGCTCGTCCACCGAAACCTCCAGGCCCGTCAGGAAGCGCGTTTGTGCGGCTCCCTGCTCGATCCACATCTCCAGTCCGTCCAGGATCTGGGCGCCCTCCCGCTCAGCCTGGGCCAAAAGCGTCGATGGGCCCGGGCCCAGGGTCAAGTCGAACACAATGGCCTTCCCGATATCCGTATCCGGGGGCCAGGGGCTCCGGTTCCCACCCACCGATGTAGCGTTGATAAGCACCTCCGACGGGTCTTCGCCGCGGGCGGACCAGGGCACCGCCCGGTCCCTGTCCACCAGGGCAAGTGCCGCCTCGTGCCGTCGAGCCGAAATCCGGGCTTCCATGCCCAGCTGACGACAAGCCTCAAGGGCCGCCCTAGCAGCCCCACCGGCTCCCAGCACGAGGACCTCCAGGGTTTCATGACCCGTTCCTCCGAGAGCGCGGGACAGGGGTTTGGCGATACCGATCACGTCTGTGTTTGTCGCGACGGGAGGAGGCCCGAAGCGGACCGAATTCGCGGCGCCCACCCGTCGGGCGACCGGGTCGGGGGTAGCGAACGCGAGGGCCGCAGCCTTGTTGGGCATGGTGACACTGGCGCCGAACGCTCCCAGGTCCCTGGCGAGGGAGAGGGCGTCCAGGCCCCGCGTCGAAACGACTGGAAGATAGCTCCACGGGGCTCCCTTTTGCCGGAATAGGCGATTGTAACATCCGGGACCCGGAGAATGGACGATCTGGGAGCCCCCGAGGAGGCAGGCGAAGGGGAAACCGGCGGCGGCGGGGAGTCCCATGAACAGGGCCTCGTCCAGGCTCAATTGACCGGGGGCCGTGGCGTCGGCGGAATCCGCCGCCACGTACGTCCACTGGGCCCCGAAAGCCGGGTACCGGCAACGGGACAGGGTTCCCGGCGCTCCCATTCCGATCACGAAGAGCCCTGGAGTGAGCTCGCTGACCCGCTTGAGGGGCCCGAGGTCCGCTGCGTCGTCGACCATCACGGCCAGCTTTCGGGCGTCCGCCTCATGGGCTACGAGTCGCTCCACCGCCCGCCTCACCCCCTCCGGGTCGTTCTTCCAGAGATGCCAGGAAACCACGACCCCTCCGGCCCCTGCGCCACGGAGTGATGCGGCAACCGAGGAGGGGCAGTCCGCTTCCAGGTCCACGTACAGGGGACCGATGGAGGCAGCGTCGTGCAACAGGGCAAGACGGGCTTCCTCGGATCCGGTGAAGCTTCCCCGTTGACGGGTGGGCCGGCAGGTGACGACGAGGCGCCCGGCGTGAGGCCTGAGGCCGGCGATCACGCTTCCCGGCTCCGACAGGTGGTCGAGGCGTACTTCCTGGAGGAACTCGGTCCCCTGGAGGCGGCGCTCCACCGCCATCAGTCGACCGTACAGCGCTTCGGCGCTGGCCTCGCTTCCCGTGACGCACAGCATGGTCAGCCGGGCGCTCTCCAGGCCGCTTCGACGGTGTCCCGTGGAGCCGCCAAGGCCCAGGCCTCCCCCGCCGGCGCCATCTCGCCGAGATCCAGGGGAAGGGAGAAGCGGACCGCGCCGTCCTCCACCTTCTTGTCCCGGCGCATGTACGGCAGGGCGGCCTCGAAGTCCACGCCCGGCTCGGTGGGGAGGCCCAGGGCGCCCAGGATCCCGACCAGCCTGGCCGTCCCCTCCCTCGGAAAGCCGGTGACGGCCTCAGCTACCCGGGCTTCGATGACCATGCCGACGCTGACGGCGGCTCCGTGGGGCATGCGGTGGTCGGATGCGGCCTCCAGGGCGTGAGCCACGGTATGGCCAAAGTTCAGGACCCTCCGGAGACCCGATTCCTCTTCGTCCCGCGCCACGATGTCCGCCTTCACGCGGACGCACTGGGCCAGGAGGTCTTCGGGGAGTGGCCGTGGCCCCGCCTTCGCCCAGGCTTCGAGATCCGCGAAGAGGGAAGCGTCGGCGACTACCCCGTGCTTCACGGCTTCGGCGAGGCCGTTGCGTGTTTCCTCTTCGGGCAGGGATGCCAGGGAGGCCAGGTCGAGGACGACCCCGTGGGGCTGATGGAAGGCTCCGATCAGGTTCTTCCCGGCCGGTGTGTTCACCCCCGTCTTGCCGCCGATCGCGGCGTCGACCTGGGCTAGAAGGCTGGTCGCCACGTTGATGTGGGGGACCCCCCTGAGGAAGGTCGCCGCCACGTAGCCGCCGACGTCCAGTGCGATACCTCCCCCGACGGCGACGACACAGCAGGTTCGGTCGAACCCGTGGGCGAGAAGACCGTCCTCGAGCCTCTCCTTCGAAGCCCGCGTCTTGTGGTCCTCGCCCGGCGGGAACGAGAAGATCTCGACCTTTCCGCAGACGGGACCCAGGGCCTCGCGCACCCCGTGGCCGAAGAGGCCCGCCGTCGTCT
>JAHEKK010000535.1 GCA_024638395.1 Gemmatimonadota bacterium
TGAGAGGATTCCCGGCTCGGCTCGGTGACCGGTTCCGGGTTGCGAACGTGGACCTCCCCGGTCACGGGAAGGCGCCCGTCCCCACTACCGCGCTCGGCATGGAGCAACACGCAGACGCCGTGGCCGACCTCATTCGATCCCTCGGAGGCAAGGCGCATTTGATTGGTCACTCCAACGGAGGGCGCATCGGGCTCTACATGGCCTCCCGCCCTCCGTATCGGGATCTCGTCAGATCGCTGACGCTCATCAGCCCGTCCGGAGTCCGCCGTCCCCGGGGTCCGCAGTACCACCTCCGCCGATGGACGGCCTCGGTACTCAAGGCGCCCTTCAGTCTGCTGCCCGGTCGCGCCCGGGAGCACGGCCTGGACTGGCTTCGCCACTCGCTGGTGTGGCAATTCCTAGGATCATCGGACTATCGGAGTCTGAATGGCACGATGCGGGAGACGTTTGTCCGGCTGGTCAACACCTATGTGGACCAGGACCTCAAACAGATCGGTGTACCCACCCTTCTTTTCTGGGGAGAAGACGATGACGCCGTGCTGGAATCGCAGGTCAGACGCATCGAGCGGGAGATCCCGGACTGTGGACTGGTAGTGCTGGACGATGCCGGTCACTACGGATTTCTTGACCGTCCGGAGACCGTTTATGCAGCCACGGGACACTTCCTGGACCACCTGGAGGGCACTCCGTGAGCGGACTCACCATCGCCGCCGCCATTCTGGCCACCGGTTTTTCGCTCTGGCGACTGGGAAGGCGGCTTCGGTTCTTCCTTCACGTCCACCAGCTGGAAGGATACAAGAACAGGCCCTACCTGGCCTGGGTCATCCAACGACCCGTGGACATCCTCGTGCGTCGGAGTCACGTCCTTGGCGCCGGCGTCATCGCGCTGATGATCGTCTGGCCGGGGCTGACCGGGATCGGCCTTTTCCTGTGGGCGGTTGCGTTCGCGTCCAGCAAGCGATACCGACGGGACCGTCCAAAGAAGCCCCTCGTGATGACCGCACGCATGACGCGTCAGGCCGTCACCGCCGGACTTCTGACCACCGCAATACTGCTCCTTGGCGGGATTGCGGCATCCACATTCTGGTTTGTCCTGGGTAGTCCCGTGGAGTGGACCACATGGCTTCTGACCCTTGGCCTCGCTGACCTGGGCGCCCCGTTCCTGGTATGGATCGCGGCTCTCCTCATGGCCCCTGTCGAGGCCTGGATCCGTCGCGGCTTCAAGGTAGCGGCCCGCCGCAGGCTGGCCGCGAGACCGGATCTGACCATCGTCGCCGTCACCGGCTCCTATGGCAAGACCAGCGTCAAGTTTGCCATCGCCGAGGTTCTCAGACAGCGCTATCAGGTCCTTGCCACCCCCGGGTCCTTCAACACCCCGATGGGGATCTGCAAGGTGATCAACAATGACCTGAAGGACCACCACCAGGTGCTCATCCTTGAGATGGGAATCCGCCACCCTGGAGACATCGCCGAGCTCTGCCGCATTGCCCGACCACACATTGCCGTGATCACGGGGATCGGGATTGCACACCTGGAATCCATGGGGTCCCGGGACGCCATCGCGAATGAGAAAGGGGGACTGTTGAACTTCCTCCTCCCTGGCGGACGCGCCGTCCTCAATGCGGACGATGACTACTACGACTCCATGCGGAAAGGTGTAGACGCGATCGGGGTGTCTGCGACCGGTCTGGATTCAGACCTTCGTGCCGAAAACGTTTCATTCGGTCCCGAGGGCACCCGCTTCGAGGCGGTGGCTGCCAGCGGCGAACGTGCCACCGTGCGCATGGAGGTTCTGGGGCGCCACAACGTCGGCAACGGCCTGATGGCCCTGGGAGTGGGCCAGTTGATGGGCATCCGACTCCGGGCGGGTGCCCAGGCTCTGAGTCGCCTTGAGCCTGTGGCGCATCGACTGGCACTCCGGGAGGAAGCCGGGCTGATGGTTCTGGACGACGCGTTCAACAGCAACCCGGTGGGAGCCCGCAATGCGGTGGAAGTGCTCGGGGCCTTCGCTCCCCGGCGCCGGTTCGTGGTCACGCCGGGGATGGTTGAATTGGGCTCCAGGGAGCGGGAGGAGAACCGCGCGTTCGGTGCCTCAATGGTAGGACGAGTAGATGACGCCATCCTCGTCGGTCCGGCCCGGACCGCTGCCATTTCTGAGGGCCTGCGCGAGGCGGGAATGGATGGAGACCGCATCCACGTGGTGTCCACCCTCTTCGAAGCCCGCGATCTGCTGGGCAAACTGGCCTCAAAGGGCGACGTGGTTCTGTACGAGAATGACCTCCCCGATCAGTACACCGAAGCCGGCTGAACGCATGCTGCCCGGATTCGCCCGCCTGCCCCTCGACTCCCCCATCCCGGATTACCCGGATGACACCTTTGAGCGCGTTCTTCGCGCGGCCCGGTACATCGGAATCGCAGGTGTGGATGAGGTGGGCCGCGGGTGCCTGGCCGGACCCGTCGTAGCCGCCGCGGCCATGCTGCCCGAGGGCTGGGCATTGGATGGCCTGACGGACTCCAAGCAGATGTCCGAGGAGGCGCGCCTGCACGCAGCCGATCGGATTCAGTCTGAGACCGTGTGGGCTGTCGGGATCTGCTCTCCGGCGGAAATAGATCGCTGGAACATCCTCCGAGCCTCTCTGGAGGCCATGAACCGGGCAATCAAGGGACTGGCCGTTTCGCCTGACTTTCTGCTCGTGGACGGCAACCAGACCCTGCCCGGTGCACCGTGCCCCCAACAGACCCTCGTCAAGGGTGACGGCCGCAGCATCAGCATTGCCGCCGCTTCGGTGCTGGCGAAAGTGGAACGCGACCGGATCATGGCGGAGCTCGACGCCGAGCACCCGGAATTCGGGTGGGCCTCCAACGTGGGCTATCCCACGGCTGACCATTTTGAGGCCCTTACGCGACTCGGACCCACGCCGCACCACCGCAAGACCTTTCGACTCCGGGTCGAGGACACCTCACAAGGCACCCTGTTCTGAGCGAGCCCCAGGATCATACCGCAAGCCGGCCCCGCGTTTCGGTGATCATCGTCTCCTGGAACGCCCGCGCGCTCCTGGAGCGGTGCCTCCCCTCCGTGATGGCCACACGCTATCCGGGGTTCGAGGTGGTCCTGGCAGACAATGGCTCGACCGACGATTCGGTAGCCTGGGTCCGGACCAACCACCCCTCGGTGCGCGTCATGGAGCTGGGCGAGAACCTTGGGTTTTGCGCGGGGAACAACCGTGCCATCCAGGCAACCGATTCGCCCTTCGTCGTCCTCTTGAACAACGACGTCGAGGTGGAACCGGACTGGCTG
>JAHEKK010000536.1 GCA_024638395.1 Gemmatimonadota bacterium
CGGCGACGGCACGCTGGCCCGTCTGATCAACGATCCCGCGATCTATGACACGTTCCTTGCATCTGCAGACACGCTGCGGGGCATTGCGGCTGAACTGCAGGCCATGACCTCGGTCGCCGAGAATGCCGCCACGTGGGGTGCCCTCGGATCCTATCGGTTCGCCGAACTCATGGAGGCGGCCAAGCACAATTGGTTGTTCAAGCGGTATTTCGAGGAGCGCGGACACATGGAGCAGGCTCCGTTCGAGATTCGCGAGCAGGCCATTTCAAACAGCTACCGACAGATCGAGCAGCGGGAACGCGAACTGCTGATCTGGGAAAACCGGCTCCGCGACATGGAGGCTCGCCTGGATTCCCTCCAGAACGCTGCCCAGACCACCTCCATCGAGCAACAGGATCCCGACTAGCGTTTCGTTGACCGAGCACTTCCACATTCCGGGAGCCTGGGATCCAGCCGAATCCGTCCTGGCCCGCCTGCTCCGCAGAAGGGACCCTGACACACTCCGAGCCGAGGCCACGTTCTACGTGGTGGCTGTGGGCGCCGTGTTCGGGTACCTCGTGCTCGTGTTTGTGGGGTGGGCCTGGATCAACAGGAACGGTGTCCCCGGGGAATCAGAGGCTGCCACCTACTGGATAGCCCAGGCAAGCGGCCTGCTTCTCGTGACGCTTTTTGCCTGGGTGGGCCGGCGCGGGGCCACCCGCGTTGAGATCACGGACCAGGGAGTCAGGATTCAGAACGGCGGCTCGGAGCTGCACATTGGAAACGCTGAAATCCTGGAGATCTCCCGCATTCCGAATCTGCGATACCACCAGCACTACAGGCGCTACGCAAGGACCCGGAGCTTCCGCGGCAAGGTCCCACCCAACCTGATCCTGCTTCGAACCGAGTCATTTCCCGTCGTCCTGGGCATCCGGCCGGCGGAACAGGCACTCTTTCTGGAGCGCGTCGGAGCCCAGATCCGGAACCAGGCGGCCAAGGGCAATCGGGTGGCCTGAATGGAGTTCATTCTTGAGCATACCGATGCCGGCACGGGAGCGCGTGCCGGACGGATTGAAACCGACCACGGGACCATTCTGACTCCGGTGTTCATGCCGGTCGGTACCGTCGGCTCCGTCAAGGGCGTATCTCCGCGTGAGCTGGCCACGGACATCGACGCCCAGATTACGCTGGGCAACACCTACCACCTCTACCTGCGCCCGGGCACTGATGTGCTCCGGAAGGCCGGAGGGCTCCACCGGTTTCAGAATTGGGATCGCCCCATTCTCACCGACTCCGGCGGCTACCAGGTGTTTTCGCTCTCCGGAATCAGGAAGCTGACCGAGGAGGGCGCGCGGTTTCAGAGCCACCTGGACGGTTCCTACCACATGTTCTCCCCGGAGTCCGTCATGGACATCCAGCGGGCCATCGGGGCGGACATCATGATGGTGCTGGATGAATGCCCGCCGGGCGACGCCAGTCACGCATACGCCGACGAATCGAATGACCTGACCATTCGCTGGGCCAGGCGCTGCAAGGATCACTTCCAGGCCAACCCTCCCCTCTATGGGCACGGGCAGGCACTCTTCGGGATCGTACAGGGGGTGGTGTACCCGGACCTCCGGCGCAAGTCCGCCGAGCAACTGCTTGAAATCGGCTTCCCGGGTTACGCCATCGGCGGCCTGTCTGTGGGGGAGCCCGCCGAGCAGATGTACGATATGGTTGAGGTGGTCAATGAGGTCCTGCCGGCCAATCAACCCCGCTACCTCATGGGCGTGGGAACGCCCGAGAACCTGATTGAAAACGTGGCCCGGGGCGTGGACATGTTCGACTGCGTGATGCCGACGCGGAATGGGCGCAATGGCAGCATGTTCACCACGCAGGGAATCGTGAACATCAAGAATGCCCGGTGGAAGGACGCCTTTGAGCCCGTGGACCAGGGACTCGACACCTACTTCTCCCGCGAGTTCACCAAATCGTACACCCGGCACCTGATTCAATCGGGCGAAATTCTGGGACTCCGGATAACCACCATGCAGAACCTCGCCCTCTATCACTGGGTGATGCGATCGGCACGCGAGGCCATTCTTGAAGATCGGTTTGGGCCCTGGATGCACAGCGTTCTGCCGGATCTGACGGCGCGCCTGTAGGTAACAGGAGGATGGCGCGCTCCTTTCAGGTCCCCGAATTCTATCGATCCCCCATCGTGTCCGCGGTCAAGGCGGCGCGCAAGGCTGCCGATCCCCGGAAGCGTGATCTGTCGCCGAGCGTTCTGGATTTCGGCCCGGTCCGATTCAAACTCGCCCGCCATTTTGGATTCTGCTACGGGGTAGAGAATGCCATTGAGATTGCGTATCGGGCGCTGGAGGAGCATCCTGGAAAGCGGCTCTTCCTGCTCTCCGAGATGATCCACAACCCGCACGTCAATCAGGACCTGCGGGACCGAGGCATCGAATTCCTCCGGTCCACCACCGGAGAACAACTCATCCCGTTTGACACCCTGGGCAAGGGAGACGTGGTGATCATCCCCGCTTTCGGCGCGTCCGTTGAGATCAAGAAGGAACTGGAGCAGCGCGGCGTGGACGTGACCTCCTATGACACCACCTGCCCCTTTGTTGAAAAGGTCTGGAAGCGATCTGCACAGATCGGGCAGAAGGACTACACCGTGATCGTGCACGGCAAGCGGTTCCACGAGGAAACCCGGGCCACGATTTCGCACGCCAAGGAATCCGCACCGGTGATCGTGATCCGTGACATGGACGAGGCGCGGCTTCTGGCCGAGTTCATCGCCGGCACGCGCCATGCGGATACGTTTCACGACACCTTTCCCGACCGCTATTCGAAGGGCTTCCGCCCGGAGCGTGATCTGCAGCGCATCGGGGTGGCGAATCAGACCACGATGCTGGCCACTGAGACCCAGGAAATCACGGCCTATCTCCGGGATGCTGTTATCAGAAGGTTCGGGGCCGAGAATCTGACCGAGCATTTTGCGGACACCAGCGACACCCTTTGCTACGCCACCAACGAGAATCAGGACGCAACCAAGACCCTGATCGACGATGGGGCCGACGTAGCCATCGTGGTGGGCGGATACAATTCGTCCAACACCAGTCACCTTGTGGAACTGGCGGAGGAGCGGATGCCCACGTACTTCATCAGCGGACCGGCTGATCTGAAGTCGGCGAACCGGATCACCCACTTTGACTATCCCGCCCGCGAGCATCGCCAGACGGAGAACTGGTACCCCACACAGGAGCCCGTGACGGTCCTTCTGACCGCCGGGGCGTCCTGCCCGGACATGCTCATCGATCAGGTCATTCGC
>JAHEKK010000037.1 GCA_024638395.1 Gemmatimonadota bacterium
GATCCCTTGAACCCGGCTTTTCCGGCCGAGGCCCACACGAGCACGTTCCCGGAGTTGTCGGCAATCGTGATGAGGGTGTTGTTGAACGTGGCCTTGATATGGGCCACGCCCTCCGACTCGACAACCTTCTTGCTGCGCTTGGGCCGGGCGGTTTTAGGCTTTGCCAAACGTCCTCTTCCTTGCTGGGAGCACCTGGCTCCGCTTCACGTCCTCTGAGCCGGGGAGCAGCCGCAACTACTTCTTGGGCGCCTGCTTCTTCCCGGCGATGGCCCGTCGGGGCCCCTTCTTCGTCCGGGCGTTGGTATGCGTGCGCTGCCCGCGAACCGGCAGCCCGCGGCGATGGCGCAGGCCCCGGTAGCACCCGATATCCATCAGGCGCTTGATGTTCATGGAGACCTCCGTGCGGAGAGCTCCTTCGACCTTGTATTTCTGCTCGATCTCCCTGCGGAGCTTGCTCGCGTCTTCGTCGGAGAGCTCGTGCACCCTGAGGTCCGGGTTCAGGCCCGTGGCCTCGATGATCCGGTGTGCCCGGGTCCGGCCCACACCAAACAGGTAGGTAAGGGCGACCTCGACCCGCTTGTTCCTCGGAAGGTCAACGCCTGAAATGCGTGCCATGGATTCTCGTCGGCTCCCTAACCTTGACGCTGCTTGTGCCGGGGGTTCCGGCTGCAAATGATGCGCACGACACCCTTCCGGCGGATCACCCGACAGTACTCACACATCGGTTTTACGCTGGTTCGGACCTTCATACGGGCGCATCCCCTCCGTTCGTTGCAGAGCTTGGTATAATAACCCAGGGACTCAACCGATGGTAGTGCCCACGGGAGCGCCGTCCGGAACGCCCTCCGCGGCCCAGAAACCGCCCCACGTGAGGATTTTCGGTCCGTCCTCCGTGACCGCTACCGTATGCTCGTAGTGGGACGACGGGGACCGGTCCTCCGTGACGACGGTCCACCGGTCGTCCAGGGTCTGGATCCGGTCGGTGCCCGCCGCCAACATGGGCTCCAGGGCCAGGACCATTCCGGGCTCCAGGACCGGGCCGTAGCCGGGCTTCCCGATGTTGGGGACCTGAGGCTCCTCGTGGACGTCCCGCCCCAGTCCGTGGCCTACGAGATCGCGAATGATGAAGAGACCCGACCCTTCAACCGCTCCCATGACGGCCGCTCCGATGTCGCCGACGTGGTTCCCCGGTCGGGCCGCATCGACAGCGGCGTCGAGGGAAGCCCGGGTCACGGAGAGTAGTTGCGCGACCTCGGAGCTCACTTCTCCCACCGGAAACGTGAAGGACGAGTCGGCACACCAGCCGTTCAGCTTGACGCCGATGTCGATGGAAACGATGTCGCCTTCGGCGAGAACCCGCTCGCGAGAAGGGATGCCGTGCACCACCTCTTCGTTGATGCTGATGCAGGCGCTGCCCGGGAATCCGTAGAGGCCTTTGAAGGCCGGCGACGCGCCCTTGTGAGAAAGGACGTAGTCGTCGACCACCAGATCGAGCATCTGCGTCGTGACACCCGGCTTGATCCGGGGCTCCAACACCTTGAAGAGGCGGGCAATGATGGCCCCGGCCTTGGCGATGGCTTCGATCTCTTCGGGGCTCTTCAGGTGAATCATGCGTCGACTCCGATCTCGCTCCGAATCGCGTTTTGAACCTCATCCATGCCCGCCTCGCCGTCGACGCGGCGGATCAGGCCCGGCGTCCGGGCATAGTACCCGACGAGAGGGGCCGTGAGCTCCTCATAGACCTCGAGCCTGGTTCTCACAGTATCGGGCTTGTCGTCCTCACGGTGGATGAGGGGCTCGCCGGTTTCGTCACAGACCCCCTCACGAGCAGGGGGATCGAAGTAGATGTTGTACACCCGGCCGTTGGGCGACGAGCGACGACCCGAGATCCTCTTGAAGAGGGTCTCGGCATCCGCTTCGAGGAGGACAACGGCGTCGACTCCGCGTCCGACGTCGGGCAGGGCCCGATCCAGGGCCTCGGCCTGGGGCACGGTGCGGGGGAACCCGTCGAAGACCACCCCCCGCCCCCCATCCAGTCCCGCCAGGTGCTCCCTGACCAGCTCGATGATGAGGCCGTCCGGCACGAGTTCGCCCCCGTCCATGAAGGCTTGAGCCTTCTTGCCCAGCTCGGTGCGATCTCTTCGGGCCTGGCGCAAGAGATCACCGGTGGATACGTGGGCCCATCCCAGGTCCCGACTGAGGCGCACCCCCTGGGTGCCCTTCCCTACCCCGGGCGGCCCAAGAAGGATGACGACCGGGCCACCCTCGGGTGAGCCGCCGTCAACAACCACTGGGCCTGCCCCGCCGAGGTATCGGTTCCGAAAGGTCGAAGAACCCCGCCATTACATGTAGCGCTGACGGCCCCGCATCTTGACGCGGCCCTTCTTCATGAATCCGTCGTAATGCCGGAGCAGGAGATGCTGCTGTGCCTGCTGGACCGTATCCAGCCCCACACCGACCACGATGAGCAGGCTGGTCCCGCCGAAGAAGAACGTCTGGATGTCGAAGATGTCGAAGATCCAGAACGGCACGAGGGCGATAAGAGCCAGATAGATGGAGCCGGGCAAGGTGACACGAGTCAGGACCCGGTCGATGTACTCCGCCGTACGCGTGCCGGGCTTCACGCCCGGGATGAACGCACCCTGCTTCTTCAGGTTCTCCGCCAGGTCGACCGGATTGAAGATGATGGCGGTGTAGAAATACGTGAAGAATACGATCAGGATGGCGTAGGTGATGTAGTACGCCCAGTTCCCGGGCTGGAAGATGTCCGCCAGATCCTGGATGAAGGCGATCGAGCTGAACGCGGCGATCGTTCCCGGAACCACGATGAACGACTGAGCGAAGATGATGGGCATCACGCCCGCGGAGTTCACGCGGAGGGGGATGAAGCTCTTCTGACCTTCCCGGATCCTGCCCCTGCCCACCACTTTCCGGGGGATCTGCACGGGAATCTTCCGAGCCGCCATGGTCATGGCCACCACCCCGCCCGTGATGCCTATACAGACGGCGACCAGGGCGAGCACTTCGACGACGCCGATCTCACCGAGGTTCGCAGCCTCCCATGTCCGGGCCACGGCCGCCGGGAATCCCTGGATGATCGAGAAGAAGATCATCAGGGACATACCGTTTCCAATGCCGCGCTCGGTGATCTGCTCACCGAGCCACATGACGAAGATACCTCCCACGGTGAGGACGATCACCGTGGTCATGATGAACCCGAATCCCGGGGTCATGACGGCGCCACCCAGGCTTTGGAGGAAGGAAGCGTATGCGTAGGCCTGGATGATACAGAGCACCACCGTGGTGTATCGGGTCCACTGGGTCAGCTTCTTCCGGCCCTCTTCGCCCTCCTTCTGGAGCTTCTCGACCGTCGGGAAGACGGCGGCGAGAAGCTGGAACATGATGGAGGCAGAGATATAGGGCATGATGCCCAGCGCCAGGATGGTGGCCCGGCTCAGGCCACCCCCGACGAACATGTCGTACACGCCGAGGAAGGTCTGGGCCAGCTGTCCGAACTGTTGCTGGAGAGCCCCGACATCGAGGCCTGGCACCGTGATATGCGACCCGATCCGGTACACGAGCATGATGAAGAGCGTGAAGAGAATCTTCTCTTTCAGCTCGGGAACGCGGAACAGGTTCGGGATCGGATTCGCCATGGGGTCGTCGCCCTTATTCCTCTTCGTCCCGGGCAGAGGTCTCCCCGGCCTGCGTGGCTTCGGCCGTCAGCTCCAGCAGCGACACGGAGCCACCCGCCTTGACGATCTTGTTGCGAGCCGAGGCGCTCACCGCGTGCACGGAACAGCTCATGGCCCTGGTGGCGTCACCCGAGCCCAGGATCTTGATGGGCTTCTTGACGGAACGCACCAATCCGGCGGCCCGCAGGGTCTCCGGCGTGACGTCGCCCGAAACGAAGGTCAGGTCGCCCACGTTGACCACCTGATACTCCCGCCGGGTAAGTGGTGTGAAGCCGCGCTTGGGAATACGGCGCTGGAGAGGCATCTGACCGCCCTCGAAGTACGGGGCGACACCGCCACCGCTCCTGGAGTTCTGGCCTTTCTCCCCGCGTCCGGAGGTTTTTCCCGTACCGGACCCCGGGCCCCGACCAACCCGCTTCCGGGTGCGACGGGCGCCCTTGCTGGGCTTGAGGTTGTGCAACTCGATCATGGTCAATCGACCTCTCTCACTTCGAGAAGATATCCCACCTTCTCGATCATTCCCCGAATTTGTGGCGTGTCCTCATGCACGACGGTTTGCTGATGGCGTTTGAGTCCCAAAGCCTCCAGCGTCCGCCGCTGCACTTGTTGGCGCCCGACTCCACTTCGCACCTGTGTGATCTGCAGCTTCTTAGGCACTCTTCCCGACTCCCAGCTCTTCGACGGAGATACCCCGCTCCGCAGCCACGTCCTGGGCCGTGACGAGGTTCTCCAGCCCGTTCATCGTCGCTCTTACCACGTTGATGGGGTTGTTCGTTCCGAGGCTCTTGGTAAGGACGTCCGTAACGCCCGCGGCCTCGAGGACGGCCCGCACCGGGCCGCCGGCGATCACGCCGGTTCCCGGAGCGGCTGGACGCATCAGAACCCGCCCGGCTCCCCACCGACCCACGACCTCATGGGGCAGGGTTCCGTTGACCACCGGCACCTGAACCATCTGACGCCGAGCTTGCTCGAAAGCCTTTCGGATCGCCTCCGCCACCTCGTTGGCTTTGGCATGGGCAATGCCCACCTTTCCCGCCTGGTCCCCGACCGAGACCAGCGCCGTGAAGGAGAACCGGCGACCACCCTTCACGACCTTGGCCACCCGGTTGATATGGATGACGTTCTCGACCTGCTCGCTCCCGTCACG
The DNA here is from genome assembly GCA_024638395.1 of Gemmatimonadota bacterium. GTDB lineage: Bacteria > Gemmatimonadota > Gemmatimonadetes > Longimicrobiales > Gaopeijiaceae > JAHEKK01. Next base: position 4,843 of record JAHEKK010000037.1, read on the forward strand.
GGAGCCGCCCCTGTCCTTGCCCTTGGCCATCAGAACTCCAGTCCCCCTTCTCGGGCGCCCTCGGCGAAGGCCTTCACGCGCCCATGATACTTGAAGCCGCCGCGGTCGAAGACCACGCGCTCGATTCCCTGTTCCTTGGCTTTCCGGGCCAGGAGGCGTCCCGCCGCCCGAGCCTGGCCGACCTTGCGTCCGTCCTCATCGTCACCCGACGCCTGGCGAAGCTCGGAAGCCAGGGTCGAAAGACCCAGGATCGTGCGTCGAGACTCGTCGTCCACGATCTGGCCTTCGATATTTCGCAGGGAGCGGAAGACGACCAAGCGCGGCCGCGCCGCACTCCCGTGAACCTTCTTGCGGACCCGAGCATGGCGTCGCCGACGCTGCAGGTTGCGGCTCTTCCTGAGCTTGCTGGACTTGATCACCGGTCTCTACGCCCCTGCAGTCTTACCGGCTTTTCGCCGGATCTGTTCGCCTTGATACCGGATCCCCTTGCCCTTGTAGGGCTCGGGGGGCCGGAATGCCCGAATGACGGCCGCCGTCTGACCGACGCTCTGCTTGTCCGCGCCTGAAACCGTAATGGTAGTCGGGGTGGGCGCGTCCAGGGTGACACCGTCGGGCGCTGGAAAATCAATTACGTGGGAGAATCCCAGGTGGAGTATCAGGCCGTTCCCCTTTTTCTCCGCCCTGTATCCCACACCCACGATCTCGAGGGTCTTCGTGTACCCCTCGGATACGCCCTCCACCATGTTAGCCACCAGCGACCGGGTGAGGCCGTGCAGAGCCCGATGCTGCTGTTGATCGGAGGGGCGTGTGACGAGGAGCGTATTCTCTTCGTCTTCCGAGAATCCGATCGTCATCTCCGGGTGGACGTTCATCTCGAGTTGGCCTTTGGGGCCCTTTACCGATACGTGTCCACCCTGGAGATCCACGGTGACTCCGGCGGGCAGTGCAATCGGCATCTTTCCAATACGCGACATGGTTTCTCCTACCAGACCACGGCCATGAGCTCTCCGCCCACGCCCTCGCTGCGAGCTTGCCGATCTGACAGCAAGCCCATGGAGGTGGAGAGTACGGCCATCCCGAGTCCGTTTCGCACCCGGGGGATTTCATCTTTGCCGATGTATTCCCGCCTTCCGGGTGAGGATACCCGGGCGATGTGACGGATGATGGGCTTGCCGTCGTGGTACTTCAGATACACGCGAAGCAGCCCGTGTCGGCCATCATTCAAGGCTTTGTAGTCATAGACGTAGTGGTTCTCCTTGAGGAGGCGCGCCACTTCGACCTTCAGTTTGGAATACGGCACGTCGGCCCACCGGTGGCCCGCGTTCCCGGCGTTCCGGATCCGGGTCAGCATGTCGGCAATGGGATCTGTCATCATGGTCGGTTCGGCTCCTGACCTGTTTCGCTAGGCCCCGATGAGCACCGGTACTTCACCCCGGAAGGGGAAGCCCAGCTGCCGCAGGAGGGCGTATGCCTCGTCGTCTTTGTTGGTCGAGGTCACCACGGTGATGTTCATTCCGTGGATCGACTTCACCCGGTCGTAGTCTACCTCCGGGAAGATGATCTGCTCCCGGATTCCCATCGTATAGTTGCCCCGGCCGTCGAAGGCCCTCGTGTTGAGGCCGCGGAAGTCGCGAATCCTGGGCACGGTCACGCTGATGAACCGATCCAGGAATTCCCACATCCGCGCCCTTCGGAGCGTCACCGACGCACCGACCGGCATGCCCTCACGAAGTTGGAAATTCGAGATGGACTTGCGGGCTTTGGTGATGACGGGCTTCTGCCCCGTGATGGCGCCGAGCTCGTCCGCGACCGAATCCACCAGCTTGCGGTCGCGGCTGGCCTCGCCGACCCCAACGTTCAGGACGACCTTGTCCACCCTAGGAATCTGGTGCGGGTTGGAGAAGGAGAACTGCTCCTGGAGGACAGGTCGGGCTTTCTCCCGATAGTGGGCTTGCAGGCGTGGTTCCATGATGTGTGGCTCGTTCGCGTTCCTGTCAGCGCCCGCTAGCGGGGCTTGGGCACCGGATTGCCGCTACGTACGGCGATCCGTTCTTTCATTCCGTCGGACTCGATCTGGACCCGGACCCGACTCGGGTCACCGCTGGCCGGGTCGATGAGCATCACGTTGGAGACGTGGATGGGAGCCTCCGACGTGATGATCCCACCCTCCGGATTGCTTTGCGTGGGCCGTTCGTGGCGCTTTCGCATGTTCACGCCCTCGATGACGACCTGATCGGAATCCCTCAGTACCCGAATCACGGTGCCTTCGGACTCCCGGTGGTTTCCACGGATGACCTTGACCCGGTCACCCTTCATGATATTGGACTTGCTCGCTCCCATGGCTACAGCACCTCCGGCGCCAAGGACACGATTCTCATGTAGCGCTTTTCCCGCAGCTCACGACCCACCGGGCCGAAGATGCGTGTCCCCCGGGGCTCGCCCTGGGGGTTGATGAGCACCGCGGCATTGTCGTCGAAACGGATGTAACTCCCGTCCCTGCGCCGCATCTCCTTGGCGGTACGCACCACCACGGCCTCGGCTATCTCGCCCTTCTTCACGGGAGCGTTGGGGATCGCGTCCTTGATGGTCACGATGACCCGATCGCCCACGCGGGCGTAGCGACGACGCGAGCCCCCGAGAACCCGGATGCAAAGCGCGCGCTTCGCCCCCGTGTTGTCGGCGATCCTCAGCATCGACTCCTGTTGAATCATTGAACTCTCCTGACGGGACGGGCGACGTGGATCAGGCGGGACGCTCGATGAGCTCGGTCACACGCCAGCGCTTGGTCTTCGAGAGGGGGCGGGTCTCCATGATCCGCACCGTGTCGCCGACCCGGTACTCGTTGTTCTCGTCGTGCGCGTGGTACTTCGTGGTTCGGGAGACCTGCTTACCATACAGCGGATGGGCGAGTTTCCGCTCCACGGTCACCGTCACGGTCTTGTCGGGCTTGTCGCTGATCACGACGCCGACTCGCACTTTTCGGCGGCGTCGGTCGCCTTCATTCACCTCGACCTCCTTGATCTCACTCATATCCCTCAGGCCCCCGCGAGCTCGCGTTCGCGAATGATGGTCTTGATGCGGGCAATGTCCCGCCGAATCTCCTGGAGCACCTTGGGGTTCTCGAGCTGCATCGTCGCCTGACGGAATCGCAGCCTGAACTGCTCCTCCTTGAGCTCGCCGAGCCGATGGCTCAACTCGGTGTTGTCGAGATCCCTGAATTCTTCAGCCTTCACCGTTCGTCTCCGTTGCCTTGCTCAGCCGAGCTGGCGGTCGCGCACCACGAATCGGGTGCGTACGGGCAGTTTGTGCGATGCCAACTCCATGGCCCGGCGAGCCACGTCCTCGGTGACGCCCTCCAGCTCGAACATGACCCGGCCCGGTTTCACGACGGCCACCCATTCCTCCGGATTGCCCTTCCCTTTGCCCATTCGGGTTTCGGCCGGCTTCTTCGTAAGCGGCTTGTCGGGGAAGATGCGTATCCAGACCTTTCCACCACGCTTCACGTGCCGTGTGATGGCGACACGAGCGGACTCGATCTGACGATTCGAGATCCAGCCCGGATCAACGGTCTGCAGGCCATATTCGCCGAAGGACACCTTGCTCCCCCGGTAGGCCTTCCCCCGCATCTTGCCCTTGTGGGTCTTCCTGCGCTTTACCCGTTTCGGCGCTAGCATCTGTGCTCCTCAGCCATGGGAGATCGCATTCCGGCCGCCTACTTGGCCGGTCCGGCCGAGTAGGTCCGGCCGAAGCGATCCTCCACGACCTCTCCTTTGAAGATCCAACACTTCACCCCGACGGTCCCGTAGGTGGTCCGGGCGTCCAGGTGTGCATAGTCGATGTCCGCTCGCAGCGTGTGCAGAGGAACCCTGCCCTCGTTGTAGCCCTCCGTCCGGGCGATCTCAGCCCCTCCGAGGCGGCCGGCGCATTGGATGCGGATCCCCTCCGCCCCCGCTCGCATGGCCGACTGCACGGCACGCTTCATGGCTCGGCGGAAGGAAATCCGTTGGCGGATCTGATGGGCGACGTTGTCGGCCACCAAGCGCGCGTTGAGCTCCGGGCGCTTGATCTCCTCCACGTTCACGGAAACCTCACTGTTCGTAAGGACCGCCAGCTCGTCTCTGAGCTTGTCCACCTCGGCGCCCCGCTTCCCGATGACCACGCCGGGTCGGGCTGTGTGGACGGTCACGACGATCTTCGACGGCATCCGCTCGATCTCCACCTTGGCGATGGCCGCGTGGCTCAAGCGCCGGTGAAGGTACGTGCGAATCGTCTGATCTTCCTTGAGCAGCTTCGGAAAATCCCGTTCCGCGTACCACCGACTGTGCCACTCGGAAACGATTCCCAAACGGAATCCGTGGGGGTGGGTTTTCTGACCCATCCGCTAGTTCTCCTTCGACTTCACAACGAGGGTGATATGGCTGGTCCGGCGCCTTCTCGGCATGGCCCGGCCTTGAGCGGCAGCCTTCCAACGGCGGAGCGTCGGCCCTTCATCAACGAAGGCCTGACTCACGAAGAGGTCATCCACGTCGACCGTGTCGCCATCGCGATCCGCCTTGTCCTGGGCGTTGGCTACAGCCGACCGGAGGGTCTTCGACACGGGCACCGAGGCGGCCTTCTTCGAGAACTGGAGCAGCGAATACGCTTCCGTGACGGAACATCCACGGATCTGGTCCACCACCAAGCGGACCTTCCGGGGGCTCATCCTGAGATCTCTCGCGACGGCTCTGGCTTCCATGACGTCCTCTACATCCTGGACCGTTTGTCGGCCAGCTTGCCACCGTGCCCCCGGAACGTCCGGGTCGGGGCAAACTCGCCGAGCTTGTGGCCCACCATGTTCTCGCTGATGAACACGGGGATGAACTTGTTCCCGTTGTGCACGGCCACGGTGTGCCCGACGAACTCGGGTGAGATCGTGGAGGACCGTGACCACGTGCGGATCACCTGCTTTTCTCCCTGGGCGTTCATCATCTCCACCTTGCGGAGGAGCTTTTCGCTGATGAACGGACCTTTTCGTACGCTACGCGGCATCTTCGCCTTCCTGGACTCGCCGGTCGTCGCCTGTGGACGTCCGCACTATGTCGTTGCCTTTCCGCGTTTTCTACCGCGGACGATAAACTTGGTCGACGCCTTCTTCTTCTTGCGCGTCTTCTTGCCTTCCGGCTTCCCCCAGGGGGTGACGGGCGGTCGGCCTCCCGAAGCCCGGCCCTCCCCACCACCGAGTGGGTGGTCCACGGGGTTCATGGCCACACCCCGGACCTTCGGACGCCGGCCGCGCCACCGGTTGGCGCCGGCTTTTCCAATGGTCTGAAGCTCGTAGTCGACATTCCCGACCTGACCGATCGTGGCCATACAACGCTTATGGATCCGCCGCACTTCGGAGGACGGCAAGCGAAGGGACACGTAATCACCCTCTCTCGCCACTACCTGCACGGCAGCTCCGGCCGAGCGGGCCATCTGGCCTCCCTTGCCCGGCTTCATCTCCACGTTGTGGACGGTCGTGCCCAGCGGAATCCGCTCCAGCAGAGTGGCGTTGCCCGGACGAATATCCGCATCGGGTCCCGACATCACCACGTCTCCGACATTCATGTCCCGAATGTGGAGGATGTAGCGCTTCTCGCCGTCCTCGTAGTGGATCAGGGCGATATACGCGGACCGGTTCGGATCGTACTCGATCTCTGCGACCCGGCCCGCGACACCCACCTTGTCACGCTTGAAATCGATCCGCCGATATCGGCGCTTGGCGCCACCGCCTCGGCGCCTCGACGTGATACGGCCGTGGTGGTTCCGCCCACCCGACCGCTTCAAGGGCTCGGTAAGAGACTTCTCGGGCTCGCTGCGCGTGACCTCGGTCTTTGCCGTGATCGAGCGGAAACGATTACCCGGTGTAACCGGTTTGAATTTCTTGAGCGCCATGGCTCAACCCATCTCGTAGAGTTCGATCTGTTCCCCCTCGGCCAACTGCACGACGGCCTTCTTCCAGGAGGGGCGTCTTCCGAGATCCCAATTCTTCGCCATGCGGCCGAGAAGGGCTCGCTTGGCCTTGCCCGCGTACCTCATGGTCCGGACATCCCGGACCTTCACGTCCCACAGCGCTTCCACCGCCCGAGCGATTTCATGTTTGTTGGAGTCCTTGTTCACCACGAAGGTGTACAGGCTCTCGAACTCCATCTGCTCCGAGGTCTTCTCAGTCACTACGGGCGAAACGATGACGTCATGTGGGGAACGCATCAGCTCAACTCCTCGATCCTGGCAGCGTAGATGGGCGCGGCCGTCTTTCGGGAATCCCGGCGCTGGAGCGCTTCCAGGTGTGCCACGTTATCGATCCCGGCGACGAACTCCGCGAGGTCGGCCACCTTGGGCAGATCCACGGTCTCGGGGTTGAAAGCGTCTCCTGAAGACGCGTCGGCAGTCCCCTCCGCGGCTGGCGCTTCATCCGCGACCGGGGCGGCCTCGGGAGCCGTGGCTTTGGGGGCCGGCTCCGGGGTGGCCTTCGCCTCGGGGCCCGGATCGGTGCGCTTGCTCTTCCGTGGAGGCGCGGGCTTGGCGGCCGGCGCCGGAGCCGCGCCGATGAGGGCCGCCTCCGCGTCGATCTCGTCACCCTTCACACGCCGGCTCGTACGCGCCCGCTTCCGGGCGGCCTTACGGTCCGCTTGTTCCACAGCCATCTGCGCGGCGGCATCGGGGTCGACGGGACGGCGGCGGGCTCGCGGGCTTGCCTTGGCCGCAGCGGACACCGCCTCCAGGGCTCCCTCTTCGATAACGACCGTACCGGACCAGATCACATCGTACGGCGACTCGGTACCGAAAGGCAGCACCTGCACCTCGGGGAGGTTCCGTCCGGACAGGTGGACGTTCTGCTTCACGCCATCCGTCAGCACGAGGACCTTGCCCTCCGTCTCCATGGACGCCAGGAGGGTGATCAGCCACCGGGTCTTCGGGGCCTCCGCGCTCAGCGCCTCGATCACGACCACGCGTCCGGCCTCGGCTCGGTCGTTGAAGGCAGAACGCCGGGCCAACGCCTTGAGCTTCCGCGGGACTTTCTGGTTCCAGGAATGGGGTTTGGGCGGGAAAGCAACACCTCCGCCGGCCCACTGGGCGGCCCGGATCGTCCCCTGACGGGCCCGACCGGTCCCCTTTTGTCGCCAAGGCTTACGGCTTCCACCGGCGACCTGGCTTCGACCCTTCGCCGAGCCGGTGCCCTGTCGCCGATTGGCCTGATAGGCCTTGATGACCTGATGCAGGGCGCTCTCGTTCACCACCCCGTCGAACAGAGACGAGGGAAGCGATACCTGGGACCCCGGGGATCCGTCCGCCTTGTAATAACGTGCCTGGTACATCCGACTACCTGGTGATAAGGACGTAGCTGTTCCGGCTTCCGGGAACTCCGCCCCGGATGAACAGCAGATTCCGCTCTGGGTCGACCTGGACCACCTCGACGTTCCGGATCGTCTTGCGGTTTCCCCCCATCCTGCCGGGGAGCTTCTTTCCCTTGATGACCCGGGACGGGTCGGTGCCCGGCCCCATGGATCCCGGAGTCCTCGACATGGGGTGTCCGTGGCCGCCCGGGCGCCCCGCGAACCCCCAGCGCTTCACCACGCCCTGGAAGCCCCGGCCCTTGGTGACTCCCGTCACACGGACCTTCTGACCCGCCTCGAAGAGGTCCACGTTGAGCTGCTGGCCCAGCTCGAAGGCCTCGTCCTGGCGCGGCTCGAACTCGCGAATCAGCCGGGGGGCGGCATCCAGTCCCGCCTTGGCCGCATGCCCCATCTCGGCTTTGCTGGTGCGCTTGGCCTTCTTAGCCCCATATCCGATCGCCACGGCCCCGTACCCGTCGGATTCCGCGGTCTTGACCTGGACGACCGGGCACGGCCCAGCTTCCAGGACGGTCACGGGAACCACCTGGCCTTCTTCGTCGAAGATCCGGGTCATCCCGATCTTCTTTCCGATCAAACCTGGCATCGTCGTTCCCCTAATCCACTTTGATCTCGACATCGACGCCGGCCGGAAGATCCAGCTTGGTGAGGGCGTCGATGGTCTGGGGACGGCTCTCGACGATGTCGATGAGCCGCTTGTGGGTCCGGAGCTCGAACTGCTCCCTGCTCTTCTTGTCGATATGAGGCGACCGCAGGACCGTCCACCGCTGCCGTCTCGTAGGCAACGGGATGGGTCCGCGGATCGTCGCGCCGGTCTTTTGAGCCGTGCGCACGATGTCCGCGGCCGTCTGGTCGACCACCCAGTGGTCGAAGGCCTTCAGTCGAATCCGAATCCTGCTCGCCATGTGGTTGCCCTATGCCCTATTCGATGATGGAGGTAACGACGCCGGAGCCGACGGTGCGGCCTCCTTCGCGGATGGCGAACCGAAGTTCCTCATCCATGGCGATCGGCGTGATCAGCTCCACTTCCATCTGCACGTTG
>JAHEKK010000537.1 GCA_024638395.1 Gemmatimonadota bacterium
AACCCGGACACATCCAGGGCTTCGTTGAAGCCTTCCGCGATGCGAACGGCCTCCTGCCCCGTCATGGCATCTGCAACCAAAAGGATCTCCTTGGGCTGCAGGGCCATCTTGATGCGAACCAGCTCCTCCATGAGGGGCTGATCGATCTGGAGCCGCCCCGCGGTATCCACCACGAGCACCCCGAACTTCTCCCGGCGTGCACGTTCGTGAGCCGACGTGGCGACCGCCACCGGGTCCGTGGCGCCCACCTCCGCATGTACGGGCACATCGATCCGTTCGCCCAGGGTCTGGAGCTGATCCACCGCAGCCGGCCGGTAGAGATCACAAGCCGCCATCAGCACCGACCGGCCGCCCCGCTGGAAGCGCAGAGCCAGCTTCGCCGCCGTGGTCGTCTTCCCTGAACCCTGAAGGCCCACCATCATCACCACCGTGGGTGGAGCCGTCGACCAGGCCATGCCGGTCTCGCCTTCACCTCCCAGCATCGTGACCAGTTCGTCGTGGACGATCTTCACGATCTGCTGGCCGGGTGATACGGCCTTCAACACATCCTCACCCAGGGCCTTTGCCTGGACCCGGCTGAGAAACTCTCGGGTGACCTTGAAGTTGACGTCGGCCTCCAACAGGACCCGGCGCACTTCGCGCAGGCCCTCTCGGATCATCGGCTCGGTGAGCAGTCCCCTTTGACGGAAACGGCCCAGAACCGAGTCAAGCTTCTTACTGAGGTCTTCAAACATCGAGTTGTTGCGCCGCTCGGCTCACTCCCGGTAGACCGCCGCGTCCACCCCTCATTCAGTCAATCCGCTACGTCGGCCTTGTACAAATGGGGTCCCGACTGGCGCGGCGGGGCCGGAAGCAGCAAAGCTCAGGAAGATACAGGTCCCTCGGGGCAGGCTCAACCCGGACCTGGGAGCGTCCGTGCGAGCGCCCCCTACTCGGCCCTCATGGCCGAAACCGGATCGACGCGTCGGACGCGGTGCACGGGAACGAGACAGGCGAGGACGCTGAACACGAACAAGCCGACCAGGGATCCCGCCCACGTCACCCCGTCGTGGGGCGCGACCCCGAAAAGCAAAACGCGCCGGCGGGGCTGGGCCGCAGGGAAGTCTGGTCTTGGACCGGGGCCTTGGGCACAGCGACGGCCCTTGGCCCGAGAGGGCCGGAGCGACCCGACTCAGGCGGCGCGGATCACCTGACTCCGGCGGGTACCGACGCTCACCATCACGATCGGGGTTTCGACCAACTCCTCTACGCGGTCGAGGTAGGCCCTCGCATTCGCGGGAAGATCGGCCAGCGAACGGGCCTCGGTGGTGGGCACTCCCCATCCCGGGAGCGTCTCATACACGGGCTCCACCAGGTCCAGGTCTGGCACGCCTGCCGGGAAGCGCCGGTGAACCGAGCCGCGAAGCCGGTAACCGGTGGCGATCCGAATCTCTTCCAGCGTATCGAGGACGTCCAGCTTCGTGACGGCGATCCCCGTCAGTCCGTTCACCCGCCCGGCGTAGCGTACCACGACCGAGTCGAACCAGCCGCACCGGCGGGGGCGTCCCGTGGTGGCGCCGAACTCCGCGCCCAACGTCCGCACCCGTTCGTCCATTTCCGGCTCGAAGGCGGTCGGTAGGGGGCCGTTCCCCACGCGGGTGGTGTACGCCTTCACGACTCCGACCACCTGGTCGATGGCCGTCGGGCCAATGCCCACACCCACTGCCGCCCCACCCGCCGTCGTATTGGACGACGTCACGAAGGGATACGTCCCATGATCCACGTCCAGGGCCGTGCCCTGGGCGCCCTCGAGGAGAACGCGCTTCCCGTCCCTCAGGGCGACGTCGATCTCGTCACCCACGTCCGTGGCGATGGCGGGAAGCCGCTCCAGAAAGGCCATGGAGTCGGCGAGGGATCCCGTCAACTCCGCGTCGGCTCCCAAGTGCTCGAGCCTCTCCCTCGCCCTCTCCAACGCCGCCTCCACCACATCCCGCCGCCGGTCTTCGAGGAGAAGATCTCCGATGCGAACGCCCCGCCGGGCCGTCTTGTCCTCATAGGCCGGGCCGATCCCCCGCCCCGTCGTGCCGATCTTCGACGAAGCCACCTGCTCGGCGGCCTTGTCCAGAGCCTTGTGGAACGGGAACACGACGTGAGCCCGTTCGCTCACCCCGATCCGGCCCTCCGGTTCGACACCCCGCTCCGTGAGCTTGTCGAACTCGCCGAAGAACTGGGCCACGTCGAGGACGACGCCGTTCCCCAGCAGGCATCGCTTCTCAGGATGGAGGACACCGGAAGGGATCTGGTGGAGAATGAACTCCTGGTCGCCCACATGCACCGTGTGCCCCGCATTGGCCCCACCCTGATACCGGGCGATGACGTCCACGTCCTGGGCCAGGACGTCGACGACCTTCCCCTTGCCTTCATCACCCCACTGACAACCTACGACTACCGTGCAGCTTCCTGGGTGCCGGGCGCGACTCACTGGGCACGCTCCTCCGTGGACTGTGGGCAGGACGACGATGGCGAAGGCCGAAAAACCGGCGCATAGGGGCAAGAAAAGAGCCCGTCCCCCCGCGGGGGGACGGGCCCTGAATCCTGTATCCTCCAGGGAAGCTAGATCCGCGTCAACACCGGGTCAACGGCCCCTAGGCGGCTGCCAGCCCGGCCCCTGCGAGCAGGGCCGCTACCTCCTCGCGTTTCGCCTGCGGAAGGGGACGCAGGGGCGGACGGGGCGCACCTCCCTGGAACCCGAGCAGGTCGAGGGCGGCTTTGACGCCCGGCACGCCCATCCCGCCGATGATGGCGTTGTGAAGGGGCGCAACCCGCTCCTGCATCGACCCGGCACCGGCGGCATCGCCTTGCGCGAACAAGGCGTGAATGTCCGCGCAGTCCCCGGCCGCGATGTTGGCGACCCCGAGGATCCCGCCCACGGCGCCGATCTCGAGAGAGCCATAGAGAAGGCTCCCACTCCCTACCAGCACCTGAAAGCCCTCCCGGGTCTGGGTCACCAGTTCGCCCACGATGTCGAGCTTCCCGCGGGAATCCTTGATTCCGATGATGTTCGGATGTCCCGAGAGCTCGGCGATCAACCCCGTCGCGAAATCCAGGGTACTGAACCGGGTCGGCACCTGATAGATGATGACGGGCACATCCACGGCATCCGCCACCGTCCGATAGTGGTCGCGAACCACGTCGTCGGTCATGGCGCCCTTGTAGAAGGCGGGGGGCTGGACCAGGAGGGCGTCGTAGCCGAGGTCCGCGGCTTTGCGTGACATTCTCAGCGTGGAACGCAAGGATTCG
>JAHEKK010000538.1 GCA_024638395.1 Gemmatimonadota bacterium
CCGCCCCGTTGCCCATGAGGAGCATGAGCCCCCCGCTGACCACCGCTACGGACAGGTCGGCACGGCTCAACATGGGTGCGCCACGGGCCCGGGCCAGCAACCACAGCAGCACGCCGGCCAGGGTGAACCGGGCCCCGGCCATCAGAAACGGGGGAAGGTCCTCCACCGCGAACCGGATCGCGAGATACGTGGACCCCCAAACCAGGTAGATGGCCAGGAAGGCCAGGACGATCTTGAAGGTCGGGGGTCGGTCCAGGAGGGGAACCGGTTGGAGGGACGACGGCGGTAGCGGGCAGCCGAATGCCTCAATTGTGCAAGCCCCCCCTGCTCCGGGGAAGTGCCCACCCCCCTCCCGTCCTCATTCGGACCGCTTCCGCCAGGTGATCGGCTTCAACCCGCACCGCGTCCCCTAGATCTGCGACCGTCCGCGAAACCCGCAGGACCCGATGTACGCTCCGGGCCGAAAGCCTGAAGTGTCGGACCGCGTCCTCCAGGAGGCGGAGAGCCGCGTCGTTCAGGTCGCACGCCTCCCAGATCGCCGCCGCCTCGATGTCGGCGTTCATGGCGACCCCCCTCGAGCGCTGACGACGGCGTGCGCGGGCAACCTGGCCCCGGACCGTAGGCGTGATCCGCCTCGCCGGCCTGTCGGGCAAGAGGTCCGACCAGGGCGCTGCACCAACCGACACATGGAGGTCGATCCGGTCCAGAAGCGGACCCGAAATCCGGGCTCTGTACCGCTGAAACTCCGACGGCCCGCAGACGCAATCGTCCCCACCGAATCCACAGGGACAGGGGTTCATGGCAGCAACCAATTGGAACCGGGCCGGGAATTCCACGGCGTATCTCACACGGGACAGTCGCACGAGGCCGGTCTCGAGGGGCTGCCGGAGGGTCTCGAGAACGGATCGGCGGAACTCGGGCAACTCGTCGAGGAACAAGACGCCCAGATGTGCCAAGCTCGCTTCTCCTGGCCTGGGCGGCGACCCGCCTCCGATCAGCCCTCCGGCGGAGATCGTGTGGTGGGGTGCCCGAAACGGTCTGACGTGGCCAGGGAGGGTGCCCGCCGGGACCAAACCCGCCACCGACGCCACCCGGGTGACGTCGAGCCTCTCGGCGGGGGTCAGCTCAGGTAGAAGACCAGGAAGCCTTCGCGCCAGCATCGTCTTGCCGGCCCCGGGAGGCCCGGACAGGAGAAGGTTGTGTCCTCCGGCGGCGGCAATCACCAGGGCACGCTTCGCAAGGGTCTGGCCCCGCACGTCGCTCAAATCCGGACCCGGGTCGCGGCTGGGCAAGGGCGTCCCGTTCCCGGGCCTCAACCACGTGTCCGATTCGAGCCCCCGGAGTACATCGGAGAGAGACTCGGCCCCGACGATCTCGATGCCGGGCACGATCGAAGCGGCGTCTACGTCCGGCGCCGGCAACACCAGGCGGCCATGACCCCGGTCCCGGCATCCGAGGGCGAGGGCTACGGCGCCACGAATGCTGCGCAGACGGCCGTCGAGGCCCAGCTCACCCGCTAGTGCGGTGCCCTTCAGGTCCCGCTCGTCGATCGAGCCGAGGGCCGCCAGAAGGCCGATGGCGATGGGAAGATCGAACCCGGAGCCGGACTTGTGGAGGTCGGCGGGCGCGAGGTTCACCGTGATCCGTTTACCGGTGAAGCGCTGCCCGTGATGGGACAGGGCGGAGAATACACGGTCTTTGCTTTCCTTCACGGCCGTGGCCGGCAGCCCGACGACCGTGAAGACGGGAAGGCCGGACTGGACCGCAACCTCCACGGTGACCGGAAGGCCGTCGACCCCCTGCACCCAGCACGAGTGGATCCGTGCCAGCACACGCCCTCCTAAGCAATCGGGTCTGGTCCGCCGGGCTGGTTTCCCGCCGCCGCAAATCCTGTGGGAAGACCCTGGGCGCGAACATGGCCGAAACCGCCACCGTCGGGGGATCATCGGGTCGCCCTGTGGAGGCCGGTGCCCCTCCGGCTGGCCAAACGCGGCACAAAAGACAATGTTGGCCCCGGTTTCTCGGAGGTGAACTCCAAGCAGAGGCGGCAATGAAGATCGCGGTGATGGGGGAAACCCGGCCAAACGAGCGGCGAGTGGCCCTCGTGCCGGGCGTCATGCGGTTCTACGGGAAGCGGGATTTCCAGTTGGCCATCGAGTCGGGCGCGGGCACCGCCGCGGCGTTTCCCGACAAGGCCTACGAAGAGGCCGGTGTGTCCGTGGTCGAACCGGAGCACCTCTTCGACGGTGCGGGCGTGATCTTGAAAGTGCAGCCCCCCACCACCGACGAGGTCGCACGCCTCCCCAGCGATGCGATTCTCGTCAGCCATCTCAACCCTCTTGGGCCCACAGACGTCATCGAGGCCCTGCGGGACCGAGGCATCACGGCCTTCGCCGTGGAGCTCATTCCCCGGATCACACGTGCTCAGAAGATGGACGTCCTTTCGTCCCAGGCCACGGTGGCGGGATATCAGGCCGTTCTCCTCGGCGCCGGGGGGCTCTCCAAGTTCCTCCCCATGCTGACCACGGCCGCGGGGACCATTCGTCCCGGGAAGGTTCTGATCCTCGGCGCAGGGGTGGCGGGACTCCAGGCCATCGCGACCGCTCGTCGACTCGGCGCCGTGGTGTCGGCCTTCGACGTACGGCCCGCTGTGAAGGAACAGGTCGAAAGCCTGGGAGCCAGCTTCCTCGAGATGGAGCTGGATCAGGGATCAGAGGACGAGGGCGGCTATGCCAAGGCCCTTTCGGAAGAGCAGCATCAACGGGAGTTGGATCTCATCGCGAGTCACGTTTCCGACATGGATCTCGTCATCACCACGGCGCAGATCCCGGGGCGGCGGGCGCCCGTTCTCATTACCCGTGGCATGGTGGAATCCATGCAACCCGGAAGCGTGATCGTGGACCTGGCGGGAGAGACCGGGGGCAACTGCGAGCTCACCGAAGCCGGTCAATCCGTGACTCGCCACGGCGTGACCATCATGGCTCCCACGAATCTCCCTGCACAGCTCCCCTTCCACGCCAGTCAAATGTACGCTCGGAACCTCTACGAATTCGTCAACGACCTCATCGGCGAAGACGGGCAGATCGACTACGACGACGAGGTGGTCGCCGCCTCCCTGGTCACCCGGGGCGGCGAGATCAAGAACGACCGGGTTCTGGCCAACCTGGCCGCCGCCGGGGCGACCTGAGGCGGCCACTCGACTCACGACACATCCCATCCACACCCACACGAACGGGACACGCTACAT
>JAHEKK010000539.1 GCA_024638395.1 Gemmatimonadota bacterium
CTCTTTCGGGCCCGTGCGGCCTCGGGCCGCAGGGTCATCGTGGGCGCCGTGGTCAACCATGAGGGCAGGGTGGGGGTGTGGTTCGGACCGTTCCCCCAAGAGGGGGAGCGGGCACGGCGACGTCAATAGTCCGAGAGGAGGGTTGCTCCGGCGGCGGCGAGTCTGTGGAGTCGCGGGTGCCTCATGCCAGGAGGTATCGCAATCCGAGCGTGCGACACGGCCGCGCCTTTGTGACTATTGTCCGCCCTCGGGATCCAACGTCCACGCTCAATCCGCATCCGACGCTATCGGGTCGACGTGGGCCAGCCGGCAAGCGGCTGACATTACACGTAAAGGGGGAAAAAGTGGACTTCACGCAGCTCTGGGACTCACTCGCCACCGCATTGGGGGATAGCCTTCCGAGGATTCTCGGTGCCGTCGCGATACTCGTCATCGGCTGGTTCGTCGCCGTGATGGCCCGGGCCGTGGTGCGCCGGGGGCTGGGTGTGTCGCGCATCAATGACCGACTGCGCTCGAGCACGGAAGCCACCATCGATGTGGAGAACGGCGCGGCCCGGGGCGTGTTTTACGTCGTTCTCTTGTTGGCGTTCATCGCCTTCTTCAACACCCTCGGCCTGGCCCTCGTCTCTCAGCCGCTCCAGACGCTGGTCGACAAGGTGTTGTTCTTCCTGCCCAACCTGGTTGCCGGTGGCGTGTTGGCCCTCGTGGCCTGGCTCGTCGCCATCCTTGTCCGAAAGGGCGCGTCAGCGGCGTTGGGCTCGACCCAGCTCGACGACAGGCTGAGTGAGACCGCGGGCATGAGACCGATCTCCGGAACGGTCGGCGACGTCCTGTACTGGATCATCTTGCTGCTCTTCCTGCCTGCGGTCCTGGAGGCTCTCGAGCTCCAGGGGCTGCTCGAGCCGGTACAAGGGATGATCGACGAGGCTCTGGCGATGGTGCCCAACATCTTTTCCGCTGCGATACTGGCCGGTGTCGGTTGGTTCTTGGCAACTCTTCTCAGGAATCTCGTCAGCAGCCTCATCTCCGTATCCGGCGCGGACAGGCTGGGTGAGCGTGCCGGACTCCGTGGAACGATGCCGCTCTCCAAGTTGGTGGGCCTGGTGGTCTTCGTCTTCGTCTTCGTACCGGCTCTGATCGCTGCCCTGAACGCGCTTCAGATCGAAGCGATCGCCGGCCCGGCCACGGAGATGCTGGGCACGATGATGGCTGCCATCCCACGGATCTTCGCGGCAGCCGTGATACTCGGGGCCGCGTTCTTCATAGCGGGATTCGTTTCGGACGTCATTTCGAGCCTACTGGGAGGCATCGGGTTCGATCAACTGCCGGCGAAGCTCGGGTTCCGCGCCCTGCCCGAAGGCACCTCACCGTCGCGTTTCGTCGGTCGTGTTCTCGTCTTCTTCATCATGCTTTTCGCCACGGTCGAAGCGGCCAACATGCTTGGGTTCACCCAGATGTCCGACCTCGTCGCCATGCTCATCCAGTTCGGCGGCGACGTGCTGCTGGGGGCCGTTGTCATCGCCGTGGGACTGTGGATCGCCAACCTGACCCACGCGGCGATTACGCGTCAGGCGGGCGACAATGCGGCGTTCCTGGCCGGGCTGGCGCGCCTCGCCATACTCGGCGTCGTGTTCGCCATGGGCCTCAGCGCCATGAACATCGCCCAGAACATCGTCGACGCGGCCTTCTACCTGACGCTCGGCGCCGTGGCTGTGGCCGCCGCGGTGTCTTTCGGCCTGGGTGGACGGGAGGCGGCGGGGAGGCAGATGGAACACTGGCTCGCGCGGCTTAGAAGAGAAGGGGTCTGACCCATCACCGTTGGGGGGGCTGGCACGTCCGCCGGCCCTCCCACACGAGGGAAACCCTAGCGGATCTTTGCCGCCGCCCCCTGCGCGCCTGACAAGAGGGCCGGCAGGTAGTCCACCGGGTCTCCTGCCGCCATTTGAGTCGTGCCCATGGTGACGGAAACGTCTCCCTTCAGGAACTGAACCGAAGGCGTTCCGTTGCCGTCGACGTGAGACCGCCCTCGTTCCCCGATGGCCTGGGGAGTGTGAGGCACGGGAATGGTGAGACGGTCGTACATGTCGCCAGTGTCGATGCGGACGGAGAGCATGGCCACGCCCGGGTTCACGTAGACGCACGTCGTGTGCTCCGTGTCGCTGGGATTCATGGCTTCATCTCCGATGATCCCTCTCGCGTCGGCCAGATCCACCAGCTCGCACGCCCTGAGCTGCTGGGCTGACGCGCTTCCGTCGGGTTCGCTCTCTGCCGGGCAGGCCCACCCGGCCACCGTCAGTAGTGCCAACGCAGATGCCGCCCAAGTGAAAGACCGACTCATGGCTTTGCCCTCGCGAGTTGGTTGATCCCCGTGCCTGTCCCACGCCACCAAACGAGAATCCCGGCGAAGCGGGGTCAAGCTCGGTCCCTGGTCACCTTGGCACGTTGGGAATCGCGAGGATCCCGGGCGGTAGGAAACGAGACCGAGCTACTCGAGGGGCTCGCCCGAATAGCGTAGGTGGAACTCGTGTTCGTCCATCACGGCGAAGCGGACACCTTCGATCATCCCGATCACCGAGGGAATGAGCGTCCAGCAGAAGATGAGGTAGAAGATCCCGGCAAACGCGTCTCCCAGGTAGAACCGGTGGGTGCCCAGCCCCCCGAGGAAGAAGGCGGTGAGTGCCGCTACGCTTCGGCTCTTGGGCTCGGCCAGGACGAGACCCGATTTTCGCGTGACCAGGGATTGTCCCTTGCCCTCGCATTCCACGCAGTAGCCCCGCGCGGCCCATTCACCCCTCAAGGACGTTCCGCAGCGGACACACGCCCGGGCGATCCATTCTCCGCAGTGGCGGCATTTTCTGGCTTCCGACTCCAACTCGCCGAGGCAGAAGGGACAGGACATCCCCTCGCTGGCGGGTGGGTCCGGATCGGACATGTCGTTTCCGAGCTCACCCGTCCAGGCGGATGGGCCCTCCTGCGATTGAGCTGCCGGATCGTACACAGGCGAACCTGGTGGAATGGTCTTCGGCGGAATGCCTACACTTCGCGGCGGCGAAGCGTCGGTCAAGCCTCATCTGAACATCCCAGACGCGACCGGGAGGACCGGGGTTTCGGAAACGGTCCCTGAAGGCTGGACCCTTCACGATCTCCCCGGACCGGGTTTCGCGGATCTGCCCCAGTACAGCGTCGAGTCCAGCTACTACACGTGGGTCGATCAGCACAACTCCCTGGGCCTGGGAGAA
>JAHEKK010000540.1 GCA_024638395.1 Gemmatimonadota bacterium
GATCAACTCGGGCTTCAGCAGCAGGTCCAGCAGCGTGCGCGCCTGCACTTCCGCGCCCTTCGTGGCGCCCTTGTGCGCGATGGGCGTCGCCATGGCGATGCCGTTGGCCCAGTTGTGGCCCGGCCCGCCGGGGATGTTCGACGGATAGCGCAGTGTAACCGTGGGCATGTTCCAGGAGACGTCTCCGATGTCGTCGGACCCGCCGCCCAGGGACCGGGAGAGATCGACGGGGCCGCTGAGCTCGGGGATGGAGTCGGCGAGTCCCTCTTCGTCGCGGCCCAACTCTCTCTGTAGTCCCATGGCCAGTGTCTGATCCGCCTCGCTCCATTCCGGGAGCCCCACGCGCTGGATGTTGGCGTAGGTGGCCTCGGCCACCGGCTTGCTGAAGTGGCGGCCCCAGGCCGCGCCGACCGTCATGATGGTGTCGACTTCGGCGCCCGTCATGAGGGCCGCTCCCTCGGCCATCTTCACCGCGGCGTCGTACATGGCCTTGGTCCGCTCGTAGTCCCGCTCGCGGAAGTAGAACCATATGGTCGCCCGCTGGGGGACCACGTTGGGCTGGTCTCCGCCGTCGACGATGATGTAGTGGGAACGGGCTGCGGGCTCGAGATGTTCGCGCTTGTATTCCCACGCCTGGGCCAAGAGCATCACGGCGTCCAGCGCGGACCGGCCTCGCCACGGCGCGCCGGCCGAGTGGGCGGTCTCGCCGGCGAAGCGAAACTGCACCGACCAGAGAGCGTTCCCCCCGGCTTGGCCCCAGGACATGCCGAAGTTGGACGACACGTGGGTGAAGAGGTTGACGTCCACGTCGTCAAAGACGCCCTCACGGACGAAGTAGGCCTTGGAGGCGACCTGTTCCTCGGCAACGCCGGGCCAGATGAGGAGCGTCCCCGCGATGTTCTCCCGCTCCATGAGCTCCTTGACCGCCAGGGCCGCCACGATGTTCACGGCTTGACCGGAGTTGTGTCCTTCTCCGTGGCCCGGTGCGAGCTCCAGCACGGGGTCCCTGTACCCGACCCCCGGCTTCTGGTTCGACTGGGGAATGCCGTCCACATCGGAACCGAGGGCGATGACAGGCCCGCCGCTCCCGTTCGTCCACCTGGCCGTCCAGGCGCTGGGCATCCCCGCCACACCCAGCTCGATCGCGAAGCCGTTCTCCTCCAGGAGGCCGGTCAGATATCGCTGAGTCTCGAACTCCTGCATGCCCAGCTCCCCGAAGGAGTAGAGCATGTCGATGATCTCCTGGACCATCTTGGCATTCCCTTCCACCATGCCGACCACCTCGTCCTTCAGGTCGTCGAGGTCCTGGCCTGCGGCGGGCAGGGGTTGGAGCAAGGGAGCCGTGACACCGGCAATGAGCAGCAGTCGAACGAGGCGGGGCATTGGTTTCTCCGAAACGGGTAGCGCGGTAGACCGCGGTAGACGTCACGATGGTCGGACCCGGAGTTCGGGGCAAGGTGGGCGCTCCCCCGGAACCGAGGCAGGTACGAGCGGTGTTCTCTGGGATAGGGTCGGGCGGTGCAGGACGGCCGCGGCCGGGGCCCCGATGAACCCAAACGCGCTCGACTTCGGTATTGCATCATGAGAGCCGCAGGGGCGGCTCGATCCATCGGGAAAGGGAAGACATAGATGAAAACGCAAGCGGTAGCACTCCTCGCAGGCCTGATGATCGCCGGTTTCGTCGCGCAGGCCCCCGCGGCCGCCGAGATGGTGGACATCGGAGCAGAGGAGAACGCTGTTGTCCGTGTCGTCAACCTCCACAAGAACGCCGTGCGAGTGTACGTCTTCGACAAGGAGGGGCGACGGAACCTCCTGGGCACCGTCGAGACCGGAGACTTCGCCGAGCTCGCCATCGACGAGGCATTCCTGGCCGGAGGCCCCGTGCAGGTAAAGGCCTATCCCCTGTCCCGCATTCCGGGGTTGGGGAGCCCGGCCGAGGGTGACGACGGTGTGCGGAGCAGCACGCTCTACCTGGACGGCGGAGACGTCGTCGATTTCTGGTTGGAGCCCAACCTGGAGGCCTCCATGCTGCGGGTGACTCGCGGCTGATGGCACCATAGATGGCACCATAGATCGCGGGCCGGGCCGTAGACACGGCCCGTCCGATCCCTGGGGTGGGGTGGGGAGGGGAGGGGGCGGCGCTGCCGGACCACGGCGGTGGCCGCCCCTGGTGCGTTCAGGGGCCTGCCGGAGGGCTGGGAGACGTTGGGCGAGCCGGCGCCGAGGCGGAGTCGGGAGTCCATGTAAGAGCCGCCCGTGATGAGACCCTTCAGGCGTCCTCGGGTCCGGCGGTCGTCACGTAGCGGCTGAAGAGCTCCTCGAGAGTCGCCGGCAGGTCTCTGGCCCGACCCCCATGGACCGCGGAGCACTGAATCACGTCGCTTCGAGGTGCCGTGAGCCAGTGGAAGCGCTCCGATGGCGGGAGGAAGCTCATGGGCCCGGCGCTTGCCTCTCCTCGTGCAACGGCGACGTAGTTGGTCAGGTACCGAGCCAGGAGCTCGACGTCGGCCTTCGGAGCCAGGCGTCTGAGGATTCCGGAGTCGGTGACCACAGCCGCGTCCAGGAACTCCTCCGTGCGGCTGTGTAGCACGACACCCACGTTTTCGAAGGTCTCGAGGTCCACCCTGGGGACCACCCGCACGACGGCGAAGTCGTAGTCCATCCAGGCGTCCTTCACCGCCGTGACTCCAGGCGTTCGGGGGGTGTGGATAGAGCCTGAACCCGAGCTTTTTCTGCGTCCCGTACCCAGGTCCGCGGGGCCTCGAGGCGTGACGTCAGGAAATCCACGTACCGGCGCCGCAGCTCCGCCGCGGCGCTGGGGTCCGGCGTCTCCCCCCCGTACTCCCGGCGCCCCCGCCTCCCCCCGACCGTTCCGGAACCGCCCCTTGCGTCGTCGAGCAGGAGGTCGGGCACCTGGGCCACCACCTTTTCGATCACGGCGGAGGTGAGGCGGCCCGTGAGAGCCTCGTCGATGTCTTCGAGCGCAGGAGCCCGGGAGAGCAAGACATGCTGACCAAGCTGTTGGAACGGCGCTTTCGACCGCTCGGGCGACATGCGCTCCCAGTCGTGGTGGAAGTAGAGGGCCGCTCCATGATCGATGAGGAAGGGCGACCGATTCCATACCAGGATGTTGGTGTTCCGGTGGGTCCGATCCGGATTGAGGACCAGGGCGTCCAACCACACCACCCCGCCGGCGAACTGCGGCGTGATGACGTCCGATGCCGCGGTAGGATCCAG
>JAHEKK010000541.1 GCA_024638395.1 Gemmatimonadota bacterium
GCCTCCCGCTTCACCGGGCCGGGCCGCCGTGTGGGTCCGCCACACCTCGGCTCCAGTCGCCGGATCGTGGGCCGTGATGAAACACCCCGACTCGACGAACCCCTCACACCCCTGGATTCCGTTGATGATCCGCCCGCCGGCGACGATCGGCCCACTGGTATTCGTGTACCCCAAAGCGGGATCCGCGACCTGGTTTTCCCAAACGACCGCGCCGGACCGGGCGTCGAGGGCAACGACCGACGCATCGCCGGTGGCGATGTACACCTGGTCTTGATAGAGGGCGAAGTTCCGAAGGCGCTCGGGACGGCCGCCCTCGGTGAATGAGCGTCGGTACTCCCACAGGAGCTCTCCCGAAGCCCCGTCCAGGGCCTGGACCACGCTGCCGAAATGGACCAGGAAAACGATCCCGTCGTGGACCAGTGGTCCCGGCTGATTGATGCCCGGCTCCATGGCCCAGCTCCACGCCAACCGAAGGTCGGCCACCGACTCTCCGTCGATTTCCGCCAGGGGCGAATTCCCCCACCCCTGGGCATTTCGCCGCCAGTGAAGCCAGGATCCGGCGGGGGGAGCCGCGAGGAGGTCCTCCGTCACAGGGCGGAAGTCGGGAAGCACCACCCGCGGCGGAGCGACCGGGAGTGGGGGCATGATCTCCAACGCGTCCGCCGCGGAATCGGCGGGCAACGTGTCGGGGGGCGCGGAGTCGGCGACCGGAGCCGTCGGCCGGGTCGGAGCCGGCTCGTCCGGCGGGGGCAGGATGGGAAGCCCTGTCAGATCCCCCACGCTCACGGAGAACCCCGGGGACGCCGGGACGCCGTTCCGGTCGAGGATGTAGGTCGTTACCGCCAGGGTCTCCGAGGAGGTCAGGTCGCCCATGCCTTCCGTTGGATGGCTGACGGCGATGAGGTCATGGAGGCGGCCGGCACTTCGCCCCTCCCAGACCTCCATGAAGGTTCGCCCGATCAGGGCGAAGCCCCGGGAGCTCCCCATGAGGTCACCGCCATGACAAGAGGCGCACTGTTCGACGTACGCCTGACGGCCGGCGGAGACCTGATCGTCCAGGCTGTTCTGGGCCGACAGGGTCCAGACAGGCACCAGAAGGGGCGCAGTCGCCAGAAGGCTTACCCCGAAGCGTTTACAAACTCTCATGGGCCGGGAAAGAACCAGCCCCGGACGGCGCCGTCCGGATTGGTCGAGGAGTGGACTTGAACGTACAGTTCGCCCGCGGCCAGAGCCGCTTCCAGTTCGGGATCGAGGGTCATGGTTCCCCGGAACGTGCCCGACGTCCCCCCACCTTCCGGGGCGACTTCCAAGGGGGCGATGGAGGGCCCCCTGAGGCCTGGACGGGCACGGTGCACATGGACCTGGGTGACACTCGAGATCAGCCCCTCGAAGCGTCCCTCGATGATCAACGCGCCCCCGTCGATCGAGGCTCCCGCCCATCCCGAACCGGTCACGGTTCTCGCTGTGGCAAAATCAACGGGGAGACGAGCGAGGGTGGTGTAGAAGGGTGGGCGCGCGCTGTCGGCCTCCACCATCTCCGGAGGACGCTCGGAGGGGGCGCACGCCAGAACCCAGGGGGAGATCATCGAGAGGAACGCGAGTCGAACCGGGCGGGGCCGGCGCGAGGGCCCGGGTTCACGTCCCCCAGGGACGCCGCGGCCGAACCGGAGCAAGGACAAAGCGGGATGGAGAATACACATCACGGAAAGATACAACGGCTCCTCGCGGCGGACGGCCTGGCGCCGGAGCACCAAGCCTTCGGCCCAGGCAGCCGGTTCCTCTGCTGAAGACGCGGGAGACCCCTGTACGAGACCCACCAGCTTGGGCAGAGCTTCCCTAGGCCCAGTCCCTCGCCTCCACGGTCCTGGGTCCGCCGGCATTTCCCGTATTCACCGTCCCCCGGGGTTCGAACAGGGCGATTCGGCACTCGGTCTCGGCGACGGGCCGGTGTTCGACCCCCCTGGGCACCACATACAGGTCCCCGGGGGCGAGCTCGACCCGGCCGTCGCGAAGCTCGATGCGCATGTGCCCCTCCAGAACCAGGAACGCCTCGTCGGTTTCCGGATGGGCGTGCCACACGAACTCGCCCTCTATCCGGGCCACCTTGATCTCGTAGTCGTTGAGGCGGGCCACGATGCGAGGAGACCAGAGCTCCTCGACGACCCGGGCCCGCCCGGCCAGATTCACGGCTTCCGACATCGTCAGCTCACAATCCGGACGTCCCTCAGGACTACCGCCGGCAGTCCCAGGCGCTCTACCAACTCGTTGAATCTGCGTACCTGATCGTTCAGGACGCTCTGGTACCGGGATCGCACCTGCCGCCACTCGACGTTGAGGTCCTCGTACCTCTCCATGGCCCCTTCGGTCGGGCGCCCTTCCGGGCCGCCTGAGATGTAGCCGTCCACGCCGGTCAGGTAGTTGTAGAGCTCCACCCATTGGTTGTCGAGCTTGGGAGGGAAGCGAATCGGGTCCTGGCCGCTCTGGTTTCGCGTCTGCATGAGCTCCTCCTGGACCCCGGTCAACTCCGCGTCGACGGTGTCGGCCAGAGGGGTCACGGCATCCGCCTGTCCGGCGAAGTCCGCTTTCTCCACCACCCCGTCGATCTGGGCCATGATGCCCTGGAGCTCCTCGAGGACCCCCGCTACCTGGGTCAAGCTGTCGCGCACCGCCATCGCGACACGGAACTGCTCGTCGAAATCGGCCTGGGTGACGTTGTCGAGCCGCGGATCCTTGCGCAGGTCGAAACTTCGGGTCTGCTCAACCTCGCCCACCACCAGGCGCGCCTGATAGGTGCCGGGAGGCGCCTTCACGCCACCGGTGTATCCCCAGATCACCGCGCCTTCGGCGATATCCGGTCCGGGGTAGGTCAGATCCCAGTACAAACGGTGGAGTCCAGCGCTCGACTCCAGCCTTGACGTACCGGCCTCCGCCGCGGTGGCGGAATCCGAGGAGAACGTACGGACCACTTCGCCGCCGGCGTCGAGGATGTCCAGTGTCAGCCCTTCGGGGTCATCCGATCCGAGTGCGTAGTGGATCGAAGCCCCGGCCGGCGCCGGCTCGGGCCCCAGCTCACTCAGGCCCCCTGCGTTCCCCTTGGTGACCCGGTAGGCGTCACGGGGCTGGAACAAGTAGGCCGCACCGGAGGCCACTTCCTCGGTGAGCTCCCGGAGTGGCGTGATGTCGTCAAGGATCCAGAACGATCGCCCCTGGGTGGAGACGATCAGGTCATCGTGGG
>JAHEKK010000542.1 GCA_024638395.1 Gemmatimonadota bacterium
CCGTCCTCGCGTCGGGAACGGTGGAGGCCACGGAGGCCCAACTCTCGTTTCAGGCCCCGGGGCGAATCGTCGCCGTCCACGCACGGGAGGGACAGGACGTGGTCCAGGGGGACCTGGTGGCCAGTCTGGATACGGCGGAGCTGGCGGCCAATCGACGGCTGGTCATGGCCCAGGTTGACGGCGCCCGTGCTGCTCTCCGCGCAATGGAGCGGGGTTCCCGACCCGCAGAGATCACTCAGGCCGAGGCGGCGGCGGAAGCCGTCACCGCCCAGCACGAGGAAGCCGTCCGGGAGCGGGAGCGGGCCGAACGGCTGTACGAGGGAGGGGCCGTGAGCGCTCAGGCCGTCGAGCGAGCCCGTACCGCCGAGGGCGTCGCGCGAGCGGCGATGCAGCAGGCCAACGACCGCCTGGCCCTCGTCCGGGAAGGGCCCCGGCGGGAAGACCTGGACGCCGCCCGAGCGGCCGTGTCCCAGGCTGAAGCCGCGCTGTCCCGTTCTGAGGTTCTGCTGGGCCACACCCGGATCGTCGCACCCTTCAGCGGCACCATCGCCGTGCGCTACCGGGAGCCGGGAGAGGCCGTGAGCCCCGGCACGCCGGTCGTCTCCTTACGGTCTCCTTCGGACCGCTGGGTCCGCATCTACGTGCGGGAGGACCGCGTGGGAACCGTGGGCCTGGGCCAGGCCGCCGAGATCCGGACGGACAGCTGGCCCGACCGGGTGTTCCGTGGCGTCGTGGAGTACATCTCCAGCGAGGCTGAATTCACGCCGAGGGCCGTCCAGACTACCGAAGAGCGGACCAAGCTGGTGTATGCGGTGAAGGTCCGCATCGAGGGAGACGACGAATTCGCGTTGAAGCCCGGCCTGCCTGCCGACGTGACCCTGGAGCTATCCACGGCCGGCGGCGAATCGTCCCCGTGAGCGCACGGCCCGACGACGACGGCTCCTGGGTGGGCGACCGGGGCGGTGTGGAAAGGGCCGCGGTCCGAGTGGAATCGCTGACCCGCCGCTTCGGACCCCTCGAAGCGGTGAGCGACGTCTCCTTTTCGGTCGCCACCGGAGAGCTCTTCGGCCTCGTGGGCCCCGACGGTGCGGGCAAGACCACGCTGCTCCGCATGCTGGCCGGGGTGCTCCGACCCACGAGTGGCGACGCCTGGCTCGAGGGCACCAGCGTGGTTCAGGATCCCGAGAGGGTCAAGCATGATATCGCCTACATGGCCCAACGGTTCGGCCTTTACGAGGACCTGACCGTACGGGAGAATCTGGACTTCTACGCATCGCTCTACGGCGTTTCCGGACGGGATCGGGACCGGCGCATCGAACGGCTTCACGTCTTTTCGGGCCTGGGGCCCTTCGAGGCCCGATTGGCCGGCGCCCTGTCCGGTGGGATGAAGCAGAAGCTGGCCCTGTCCTGCTGCCTCGTCCATCGGCCTCGCATCCTCCTGCTGGACGAGCCCACCTTCGGCGTAGACCCCATATCCCGCCGAGACCTATGGCTCATTCTCCACGAGATGGTGAACGAGGGCGTGACCATCGTGGTCTCCACCGCCTACATGGACGAAGCGGAACGCTTTGACCGGGTCGCACTCCTCACAGCGGGAAGAATCCTGGCTCTGGCCGAGCCGGAAGCCTTGAGGAAAGCGTTCCCCGGCCCCGTGCGGGTGCTCACCACCTCCTCACCCCGCCGGGCGCGGGATCTGTTGAGGCGGACACCGGGCGTGCAATCGGCAACCCTGTTCGGCGACGCGATCCACGTCGTGGAAGACGGGAGCCAGGGGGGTGGCCCGCTCACGGCCGCGCTGGAAGACGTGGGCATCGAGGTACGCGAGAACCGCGAACAGGAGCCCTCTCTGGAGGACGTGTTCATCGCCCTGGTGGAAGGCGATGAGCGGGGGCCTGCCGAGAGCGCCGCATGAACGACCCGAGTCCGGTTGTCTTCCCCGACCGCCTGACCCGCCGCTTCGGCGA
Source organism: Gemmatimonadota bacterium (assembly GCA_024638395.1). Classification (GTDB taxonomy): domain Bacteria; phylum Gemmatimonadota; class Gemmatimonadetes; order Longimicrobiales; family Gaopeijiaceae; genus JAHEKK01. The sequence goes on from JAHEKK010000542.1 coordinate 1,965, forward strand.
TTTCGTCGCGGTAGATGCCGTCTCGTTCCAGGTGCCCGCCGGTGAGGTCTTCGGCTTTCTCGGACCGAACGGCGCCGGCAAGACCACCACCATCAAGATGCTGACGGGCCTTCTCGAACCGTCGTCGGGGAACGGACGGGTGGCGGGGTTGGACATGCGCTCCGAGCGCTCCGGCATCCGGGAGCGCATCGGGTACATGTCTCAACGCTTTTCGCTCTACGGCGACCTGACCGTCGACGAGAACATCGAGCTCTTCGCCGGGCTATACGGCGTAGAGGGCGAGGAGCTCCGGTCCCGACGCCGGTGGATCGAGGACGCCGGACTCGTGCCCCGCCCCGACCTCAATACCGGCGACCTGCCTCTCGGCTGGAAGCAGCGACTGGCCCTCGGGTGCGCCGTGCTCCATCAGCCGCGAGTGCTGTTTCTCGATGAGCCCACGTCGGGGGTGGATCCATTGGCCCGGCGGCGCTTCTGGGACGTGATCGCCGAACTGGCCGGGAAAGGCACTACGGTTATCGTCAGCACCCACTACATGGAGGAGGCGGAGTACTGCAATCGTCTGGCCCTCATGGCCCGGGGCCGACTCATCGCACTCGACTCTCCCCGCGCCCTGAGGGAGGCCATGGACGAGCCCTTGTTCCGGGCCGCGGCGCCGGATCCTGCGCAGGCCGTGCACGCGCTCGCAAAGGACCCGAGGGTGGTCGAAGCGGCCCTTTATGGGCGGTCCGTGCACATCCTCCTGACCACCGGCGCCGACGCGGAGGCGCGGGCGGAAGCCCTTGCGGCGGATCCCGTATTCGGCCTGACCGGAATCCAGCGGGTGGCTCCTTCTCTCGAGGACGTGTTCGTCGCCGCGGTGCGGCGGGCGGGCGGCGTGGTCGAGGGGTGACGAGCCCATGAACCTGGCCAGGACGTGGGCAGTCGCCCGCAAGGAGTGGATCCACATCCGCCGGGACACGCGGTCGCTGGCTCTGGCGTTCGGCCTGCCCCTCTTCCTCCTCGTCTTCTTCGGCTACGCGATCCAGTTCGACGTGGAAGACATCCGCATGGCGGTTCTGGACCACAGCAACAGCCAGGAAAGCCGGCGTCTGGTCGAAGCCTTCCAGGCGAGTGAGCTGTTCCTGATCACGGAACAGCTCACCCGGGATCGCGAAGCGGCGGATCGGCTGCTCAGGGGAGCGGCGACGGCCGTACTCCAGATCCCTCCCGACTTCGCCGAGGGGATGGTTCGAGGCGACGCGCGGGTCCAACTCCTCCTCGATGGCAGC
>JAHEKK010000543.1 GCA_024638395.1 Gemmatimonadota bacterium
GACGTTTTGCGCAATGTAGCGCGCCATATAGGCCGCGGATCGATCCACCTTGCTCGGGTCCTTGCCGGAGAAGGCGCCGCCGCCGTGGCGTCCCATGCCGCCGTAGGTATCGACGATGATCTTCCGCCCGGTCAGGCCGGCATCTCCGTGGGGACCCCCGATCTCGAACCGCCCGGTCGGGTTGATGTGGTAGGTCACCCGAGAGGGGTCGACGAACTTTGACGGGAGCGTCGGCCCGATCACCTTCTCGATGATCTCCTCCCTGATCTGCGCCTGAGGCACGCCCCCATCGTGTTGAGCGCTCACCACCACGGTCGCGATCCGGACCGGTTCGTTGCCCGCGTATTCGAACGTGACCTGGGACTTGCCGTCGGGTCTGAGCCACGGGATCTGCCCCGATTTCCTCGCCTCCGCCAGGCGGCGGACGAGGGCGTGGGCCGTCACGATCGGTGCGGGCATGAGCTCGGGGGTTTCGTTGCAGGCATACCCGAACATCATTCCCTGATCCCCCGCCCCTCCCGTGTCGACCCCCATGGCGATCTCAGGCGACTGCCGGTCGATGGTCGTCAGTACCGCACACGTGTGGCCGTCGATCCCGTATTCGGCCCGGTTGTACCCGATGTCCAGGATGGTCTGCCGGACCAGGTCCGGCATGTCGACATAGGTTTCGGTGGTGACTTCGCCTGCCACCAGGACCATCCCGGTCGTCACCAGCGTTTCGCACGCGACCCGGGCAACGGGGTCATCCGCGAGAATTCGGTCCAGAACCGCGTCGGAGATCTGGTCGGCAATCTTGTCCGGGTGTCCTTCGGATACGGATTCGGACGTGAAAAGACGGGTACTCAACGAGATTCAGACTTTCTTGGGAGGGTCGGAGGGCCTCGGGTAACAGGGCCTGAGACGAACGGACTCAGTGTTGGGAATTATGGGCAAGGTCGGGGAGACCGCCAATGGCGTCGATGAGGGCGGCCTTGACCCCCTGGCTGGAGGAGGCATGGAGGGCGTCTGACGCCGCGCGCCGGACGTCCTCGATTCGGAGGCCTCGAATCAGTTTCTTGATCTCCGGGAGTGACGGCCAGGCCACGGACAGCGCCAAAATGTCGAGCCCCAGCAGCAGGACGGCTCCGAGGGGCTTCGACGCAAACTCTCCGCACACGCTCACCTCGAGGCCCGCGGACCGGCCCGCCCGGGCCACCAGGGAGATCTGCCGAAGGACGGCCGGATGAAAGGGGTCGAAGAGCTTGGCCAACCGGGTGTTGGTGCGGTCCACCGCGAGCGTGTACTGGACCAGGTCGTTGGTACCGATGGAAAAGAAGTCCACGTGCTGGGCGAGCTCCGTCGCCTTCAGGGCTGCGGCCGGGGTCTCGATCATCGTGCCCAGCTTGACCCCACGGTTGAAGGGTTTCCCCTCGGCACGGAGCTGGTCAGCGGCGGCGTTCAGAAGCTCCCGAACCGCCTGGATCTCTTCAACCGTGTTGACGAGGGGCACCATGATCCGGACATCCCCGTGAGCCGTGGCGCGCAGACAGGCTCGCAACTGAGGCATGAACAGCTCAGGCTGGTCCAGGCAGACCCGAACACCCCTCCAGCCGAGGAACGGGTTCTGTTCCGCGGCCATGTGCAGGAACATGGGGAATTTGTCGCCCCCCAGGTCGAACGTACGGATGATCACCGCCTGTCCGGGAAAGGTCTGGGCCACCCGTTTGTAGGCCTCGTACTGCTCCTCCTCCCCCGGCATCTTGTTGCGCCCGACCACGAGGAACTCGGTCCGCAGGAGCCCGACCCCCTCCGCCCCGTACAGACGCGCCCGTTCCGCTTCGCCGGGAAGATCCAGGTTGGCCCGTAGGGCGATGGACTGTCGGTCCACCGTGACCGCTTCCTGGAGCGCGATTTCGTGGATCGAGTCGGCCCAACCGAGGATGGTCGTGCGTCGCCTTTCGTATCGCTGGCGCTCGTTCTCGTCAGGATCCACGACGACCCGCCCCGTGCGCCCGTCGACGATGGCCGGCTGGCCCTCCTGGCAGCGTTGCGTGAGACTGCCCAAGCCGACGGCGGCGGGGATCTGGAGGGAACGAGCCAGAATCGCCCAGTGGGCCGTGCGGGTCCCCTCGTCCGTCGCCAGCGCCGCGACCAGGGCCGGGTCGACGCGCGCCACGAAGCTCGGCGTGAGATCCCTGGCCACCACCACCACGGGATCAGAGGTCTCGAACGCCCACGGGTCGGGAATACCCAGCAGGCGATTCAGCACACGGACCTTGAGGTCCTCCAGGTCGTTCAGCCGGTCCAGCACCATCGGATGGGACGTCTGCGCCCAGCGTTCCTTGAGCTCCAGCATCCGCCAGTCGAAGGCGCGAGCCGCGGTCATACGATGGTTCGAGATGTAGTCTCGGGTCCCCTCGACCACCTGGGGGTCGTCCAGCATGAGGATCTGCGGGTCGAAGATCCGCGCCTCGACCGATCCGAGGCGCCCTTCCAGGTCTTCCTTCAGTGCGACCAGACGCTCTCTGGCATGTGAAAGAGCCTCGTCGAACCGCAACACTTCGCCTTGGGCCCCTCCTTCCTCGACGACGCCGGGGGGCACCTTGGGGACACGCCAGTGCAGGCGCTTGATCAGGCCAATGCCAATGCCTTCGGATGCAGGCGATCCCTCGGCGATGATCACGACAGCTCTTCTCCCGCTTCACCGAAGCCGGAAGCGACGAGGTCCGTCAGCGCCGTCACTGCCTCCCGGGCGTCGTCGCCCTCCGCGGAGAAGACCAGGCGACTCCCCTGCTCCGCCGCGAGCATCAGCACACCCATGATGCTCTTTGCGTTCACCTGTATTCCGCCTTTCTCGATCTGGATCTGACTGGAGAAGCCGGACGCGAGCTTTACCAGCTCGGCCGCCGGGCGCGCGTGCATCCCCAGGGCGTTGACCACCATGGCGTCGCCTTGGGCAATGGCCTGGCTCACGACGTGCCCCCGAGCACAGTACCAGCCAATGCGATGGCACCGATGACCGCAGCCGTGAGGGAAAGGCTCGGACGCCAGCCGCGGCGACGGGCCCGGTTCCCTGCCAGAAGGAGGACAGCTCCGGCACCGACGGCCCAAGGGGGCGTGGAATCCCAGGGGATGCCCGACCCGAGCCCCCATGTCGCGGACAGTACGACGCCAACCAGGCACCCGATCAGCAGAGCGCCCACTCGGGTCAGGGCCTGGGCTTTGTCCTGCAATCCCGCTTCGCGAATGGCCT
>JAHEKK010000544.1 GCA_024638395.1 Gemmatimonadota bacterium
TCAGGTTCGGGGCCAGGGCCGCGTATGCGAGCTCGAAGCGCACCTGATCATTGCCCTTGCCGGTCGCCCCATGTGCCAGGGCCGTAGCTCCTTCCGACAGCGCCACTTCGACTTGTCGGCGAGCAATCACCGGACGGGCCAGCGAGGTTCCCAGAAGATACCGGTTCTCGTAGATGGCGTTCCCGGCGATGGCCGGGAAGATGAACTCGGAGACGAAGTCTTCCTTGAGGTCCTCCACGACAACCTTACTGGCACCCGTGGCCATGGCTCGCTCAGCCACGTCCTGGAAGTCTTCCAGCTGTCCGACGTCGGCAACATAGGCGATGACGTCGTGCCCTCGCTCGATGAGATCCTTCAGAATGCAGGCGGTGTCCAGCCCGCCGGAATAGGCGAGAACGACCTTCTCTTTGCTCACAGACAAATCAACGTTCCGGTTGCGGGGGGCCTGGTGGGTGTCTCTCAGGTGGGATCGAGAATGCGGTCGATGCGCACGAACGCATCCTCGAGGTGATACCGGGTCTCGGTGCCCGGGCTACGGTTCAATGCGGAGCGAATCTGGGCCTGAAGGGCCACGAGCTCACCTCGGACGAACGGACGAATGTCCGACTGGCTCACGTCTACGACGGGCGCAGGGGGAGGTCCGAAGAAGCCTCCCGTCGCCGGCTCCGGCTCTTCCGTCATCAGCCACTCCATTCGCTCCAGATAGCCGCGCTGGAGATTGCGCCGATAGGGATCGATGGCCGAGCCGGACGTGAGCTCTGTCCAAACGCCTCCGCGAAGGTCCACCATCATCTCCGCGAGGCCGTAGGCATCGTCTCCGTAGCGAGCCCTGGCTTCAATGAGGCGGCCCATTCGCTCGGGCTGCAGCAGGTTGTTCACCACTCCGACCTGCCGTTGCCGGATCCGCTCCACCGCGCCGGCGTGCTCGATGCGGCTCAGGATGTCGTTGTTGATCATCCATGTCGGGGTGGCAAAGGCCTGCTCAGCAAAGAACGCCATCGAGGCTTCTTGCTTCGCTCGAGGCACGATCTCGTGGAACGGCCCAGCCTGGCCCTGTACGCGTGGAGTTCGGTACACACCGCCCACATTGGCCGCCACATGGCCCATGTAGCGGTTCCATTGACCGATCACCTGACCGTACAGCTCGTCCAGTTGCGCGTAATCCTTTCCCTCTTCGAACGTCCACTCAATCAGATTGTCCGTGATTCGCTCGAGGTTCGCGATGCCGAGCTCACTGGCACGAACCGGATCGTCCGAGAGGGCCTCGGACGGAGAAGACGGGTCATAGGCTCGGGATGAGCCATACCAGTACAGGGGGTCGTCGTGCTCGGCGACCCACCGGTTGAGGGTTGCCTTCTCCGCGTCCGGTGAAGCGGCCGAGGCTACGGGTCGGTATCCCCACTCGATCGCCCACGTGTCATAGGGTCCGATTTTGGGCATGAAGCAGACGCCCTCGTCGCCGGGCTGGGCGACGTAGTTGAAGCGGGCGTAGTCCATGATCGAGGGGGAGGTCCCCATTCGACATGTGAAGGATGTGCGGAGCGAGTCCACCGGATAGGCCGCACTGGACTTCATGGCGTGCTGCAGGCCAAGCGTATGCCCTACCTCGTGGGCGGAGACGAATCGGATCAGCTCCCCCATGGTCTCGTCACTCATCTTCACCCGGCGCGCGTCCGGGTTGGCCGCCGCCGTATGGATGAAGTACCAGTTGCGGACGAGGTTCATCACGTTGTGGTACCAGTTGATGTCGCTCTCCAGGATCTCCCCAGTGCGCGGGTCGTGCACGTGGGGTCCCGACGCGTTCTGGACGTCGGACGGGAAGTATCGGATGACGGAATAGCGGATGTCTTCCGGGCTGAATTCCGGATCCTCCTCGAGAGTCGGTGGGTCCTTGGCCACGATGGCGTTGCTGAAGCCGGCAGCCTCGAAGGCCCCCACCCAGTCCTCCACTCCCTGCTTCAGGGGCTCTCGCCACTTTTCAGGCGTCGCGGGATCGATGTAGTAGACGATGGGATCGACAGGATCGACCAACTCACCCCTGGCCCATGCTTCCGGATCACTGGGCTCCAGGCGGTACCGGGTGATGTACCTACGCTCGGTCGCCCTGTGCTCGTCCAGGCCGTAGTCGGTCTGGGTGAGAGAGAAGAAGCCGACCCGATCATCCCAAAGCCGCGGCTGCATGGGATCCTCTGGGAGAAGGATCATCGACTGGTTCATCTCGACCGAGATCGTCCCCGTCGATGCGTTGTCGGGCGGCTCCTCAGCCTCATAGGTGAGCACGTGCCGGACTTCGACATTCTCGGGATACGAGCGGGCGGATCGGACGAAGGACCGGCTTTCGTCCAGGCGACGCACCTCGTACGCCTCCCGTCGATTGGACGGGAGTCCAAGCACGGGGACATCGGTCGAGTAGAGCTCGGTCACGTCGATGACGAGGGCAGTCGAATCGGGGCTGAATGCCTCGATGTCGAACGATCGGATGATCGTCTCGAAGTTCGACTGCTGAACCGCGGCCCTGATGGGTAGGGAGTCGGCCGCGACGTTCACATAGGAAACGATGCGAAGCAGCACGCGGTCGTCTACACGTTGCCAGCGCACGGTTTGGGTATTGGTCTTCTGGCCACCGTAGCCGGCGCCGGTGGCCGTCTGTGCCACCCGCGAAACCAGCAGCATCTCACGATCGAGGGCGTCGAAGGGCACCTCGAAGAAGAGATCGGCGCCGATCCGGTGTAGGTCGAATAGTCCCTCGTCCGTCACGGCCTCGGGCGTGATCACCTCGCCGTAGGGCTTGGGACCATCGTCGTCCCGCCCTTCTTCCCCGGCCGGCCTCGGTGCCGCCTGTTGGGCGTTTGCGCCCCCGGAGGCGCACCCCCAGGCAAGGGCTAACGCGAGAACGACAGACAGACGGGGGACACGAGCGCGCAAGGGGGCCTCCGGGAGCAGCGGGTAGGGGTGGGTTCCAACGGAGGGCGTAGACTACGGCCAGGAGTCTTGGACGCCAAGGCACGGGGTCGGGACACGGGGCAACTCCTTTCCCCTTCTGGTACTAAAGTATCTGCTCGAAGGAGCCCCCTTCGGGCCTCCGCCGACGGCGCCAAGTCCGTAAGTCGTTGTCCAGCAACTTTTTTCGGAGGAGCACGCCCAAGCGCTTTACAGGGGAATAAGCCTTGCCACCGGGGTGTTCAGGAATCATCCACATCACCCCGAGCCCCGGGCCTTGTATGA
>JAHEKK010000545.1 GCA_024638395.1 Gemmatimonadota bacterium
CGTCTGAAGGGAACGTTTTCCAGGCTCCTCTCCGGCTGACCGATGGTCGGGAAAACGCTACATTCGAAGCGGCCCCGATCCCCCCCCCACGTCGGTCCCCGTCTACAGGAGAAGGGATGCCTCCGCGTTTTCTCAGCTCCGAGGAATACGACGAACACGCGCATCGACTCTACCACCAGGGGGACTTCGACGGGGCCCTCGAAGTCCTGAAGGAAGCGGTTTCCCTCTATCCCGAGCACATCGACCTCTACGTCGGTCTGGGATACGCCCGCATGGCTCGAGAAGAATTTGCCTGGGCGAGACGGGCCTTCGAGCGAGCCCTCTTGATCGACTCCCGTCATGAGGACGCCCTCGTCGGCCTCGGCGAGACGTTGCTCAGGCTCGGGGAGCACGCCCGGGCTCAACGCCTCTTTCAACAGGTGACCAAGTCGTCGTTCGGCGACGACATCGAGTTGCTGCTGACCATGGGCCGAGCCCTGTACAGGGAAGGCCTGTACGGAATGGCCCGCGACTACTTCGCGCGGGCAGCGGCGGCCCGGCCCGAATCGGCCGATGCGGCCGCCTCCCTCGGCTATGCGCTCCACCGACTCGGCAACGACGTGGGGGCTGGGAGGCAGATTCGCCGAGCCCTCCGCCTGGACCCCGATCTATTCGAGGCCCGCGTGTACCTGGGACACATCCTGTACGACCGAGGCGAGTGGGAGGCGACGCTCCGGGAGTTCGAGCGTGTGCCCCCGGTCCACCATTGGGATGCCCTCGCCGTCTGGCGAACCATCGAGCTGAGGCAGATCCTCGAAGGCCTCGAGGCGGGAGACCGGGCCCTTCGGGCCTGGTGGGAGCGGTTGGAGGAGCTGGAGGGAGACCACGACCCCATTGACCGGCTCTTGGCCGAGATCGAGGCGAAGGCCAACGGTTGGGACAGCGGCCCCGATCCTTCTCAACTGGAACTCTTCCCCGGCGGAGGGGACGACGACCCCCCCCGGGTCATTCGTCGCGGGGACGGTCGGACGTTCAGGGGTTCTCCCACCGAGATCGTCCGCCAGATGAGGGACGCAGCCGGGTTTTCCCGGGAGTCGCTGAGCCGCTACATGAAGCGGCTCAGCGAGCGCTGGCTGGAGCAGTTCGGGCTGGAGATCCCGAGCCAGGACCCCCGGTCGTTCCTGGACGGTGCCGTCCAGGCCGGCCTGCTCAGACAGGAAGGCTGAGTGGACGATCGGAGCCTCCTCCTCGAGCGCTTTCACCTCGCGTTGGTCGCGTCCATCGAGAGGGCCAATCCGGCCTATCTTCGAGAGGGCTTCACGATCCGTGAGATCCATGAGGAGTTGATCCCGTACCGGACTCATCGGGACCTCATCGGTGTGGCCATGAACGGCGACTACGAAGACGGCCTGATGCGGCTCTTGGCTGGGGAGGGGGGATACCTGACCCTCGAGACTGGGGAGGCCCTCACGGCGCTCCGGGATGAGTTGGCGGGCAAGGCGCCCGACACGGGATTGTTCAAGGAGTTCCCGGACGCGGTCGTTCGCTTGAACCCCACCATGTTGGGGGGCGCCCACCCGGTGGAGCCCCGGCGAGGAGTGGTCGGCCTGTTCAAGGAACAGGACGAGGCCCCCGAGAACCAGGAGGGGTCGGCCCAGCCTTCGGGGGGACCGCCGCCCCAGGGCCCGACCGGCACCAACGGTTGGAAGCTCGATGACGCGGAGTCCGACGACCGACCGACGGGGCCGGCGCCTCAGACGCCCGTTGCCGAGAGCGGGTCAGGGGCGGACCAGGTCGAGACGCCGGATCAGTTCTGGTCCGGCGCCGGCGGCACGCCGATGGAGGAGGACGCCCTACCGCCCTACGAGGACGACTCCACCGAGGCCCTGGAGGCGGAGAACCGGCGCCTGAAGATCCTGTTGGCCGAACGGGTGCTCGAAGTCGAGGAGCTGCGTGAGAGGCTCAACCGGCAGGGGACGAGGGGGCGCAGGGACAAGCCTTGAGGGTGTGGGCAGTGGCAGTGACGTTGGTCCTGGGCTGTTCCCCGGTGGACCAGGACGTGCGGGAGGCCTTGAACGCTTTGGGCGTCGAAAGCGTCGGGCAGGTGTACGTCGTCTCGCTGGCGGGATGGGGCGGGGAAGAGTCCATGGTGCCCGACACCATCCATGTCGAACCTGGCGCGGTGGTGGTCTTCCAGGTCGCGGACTTCCGGGTCCACACCGTGACATTCCTTGCGGACTCCATGCCGGCTCCACTCGGGGACTTCATCCGCGACGCTTCCCGCGGCCGGAGCCCCCCTCTGATCGAACGAGGTAGTCGATACATCGTGCCCTTTGCGGATGCGCCCCCCGGTACGTACCCCTTCGAGGTTCAGGGATTCGGAAGGACGGCCTCGGGAGCCATCGTGGTCGGCACCGTGCCCTGACCGGTCGTCAGGACCCCACACACCTAGCGAGGATCGATGGAGAGGCGCATTGCCGTCGTGGGCGGAGACGGAATCGGCCCCGAGGTCGTGGAGCAGGCCCTGCGGGTCGCATCGGCAGCGGCTGAGCTCCACGGGGCGGCCGTTTCATTCGACACATGGGACCTGGGGGCCGAGCGGTACCTCCGAGAGGGCATCTCCGTCACGGAAGAGGAGAAGGCAACCCTCATCCGTGACTACGACGGCATGCTCTTGGGAGCGCTGGGTGACGCGAGAGTGCCGGACCAGGTGCATGCCCGCGAGATCCTGTTGGCCCTTCGGTCCGAGGCCGACCTGTTCATCAACTTCCGGCCGTGCGTGCTGTACCTCCCGGCGCTGTCCCCCTTGAAGGACCCTTCTCCCGACCTCTCCATCACCGTGTTCCGCGAGAACACGGAGGGGTTGTATACCAATCTGGGAGGCCGTTTCAAAGCCGGAACCCCCGACGAAGTCGCGATCCAGGAGAGCCTCCACACCTACAAGGGCGTGGAGCGCATCGTGCGGGCGGCGTTCGAGTATGCGGCGCGCCACGAGTTGGGGAGGGTGACGCTGGTGGACAAGGCGAACGCTCTGCCTCATGCAGGCCGACTGTGGCGCAGGGTATTCGACGAGGTGGGTGCCGAGTTCACGGCCCAGAGCCGGGACGCCATGTACGTGGACGCCATGGCCATGGATATGGTGCGTCGGCCCGAAGCCTACGACGTCGTCGTTACCTCCAACCTCTTCGGGGACATCCTCAGCGACCTTGGCGCCCAGATTACGGGCGGCCTGGGCTTGGCTCCA
>JAHEKK010000546.1 GCA_024638395.1 Gemmatimonadota bacterium
CGAGATCACGGATGCGCCCCGGAAGGGAAACGTGGTCGAACCACAGGCGCTCCAGAATTCCTTGCGGCTCCACCGAGAGCGCTTCGACGTTGGGCAACCTCTCGACACTCTCTTCATACCCTACGCCGCTCGGAACGAAAGCAATGAATCGGGTGCTCGGTCGCTCGGCGGCGATGCAGCGCAGCAGGCTTCGGCCGACCACCAATCCGCCCGCGTAGCGGAGTTGATGGGCGATGACGGCAACGGTCTTCGGCATGTTGGCTTCTCTTCGTCCAGGTTCGTCCGGGCGGGGTGCCATATCCGTTGGCGTCATCATCGGGTCCGTCGGCGCCACGCCGCTCTGATGGCCTTCATGAGGCCGTCGACCACTCCGTCGAGAGTGAATCGGGTCGTGACCCTCTCCTGAGCCCGCGCGCCTAGTTGGCGCAGCAGTTGGGGGTCATCGCGCAAAGCGCAGATCGCAGCCACCAAGTCGTTGGGCGAGGCCGATTCAAGCCTCCACCCGGTCCTCCCGTGCTCGACCAGATCCCGCTCGGTACCATCCGCCTGATGGACGATGACCGGGACACCGTGCGCCATCGCCTCGGAGATCACCATCCCACCCCTGCCTGGTAGGGCCAGCACATCCGCCGCGCGGAAGGTTGTCTCCAACCCCTCTGAAACGTGGCCGAAGAAACGGACGTGCTCCATCCCCCGCGTGCGTGCGGCCTCGGAAAGGTCCTCCAGCATAGGCCCTCGACCCAGAAAGATGAAGTTGACGTCTGCCAGATGGCCCGCGGCGTCGAGGAGGACACGGGGTCGCTTCACCTCCTCGAGCGCGCCGAGGAACATGACTGTGAATCGGTCGGGGATTCCAACGGTCCGACGCGCTTCCGACGGCGACAGGGTGAGTGACCGTGCCGCGGCGTGGTGACTCAACGTGTCACCCACATTCGTCGCCACAAAGATCCGGTCCGGTGGGCACCCGAGGTGGATGAGGGCCTCCCGCCCAAACGAGGAATAGGTCGCAAAGGTGTCAGCCTGATCGTACAGAAGCCGTTTGGCCCAACGTCGGTGCGGCGGCAGAGACACACCCGGCAACACCCCCAGGGACCAGTGGACCAGAGCGGCACCAGCTTCGGCTCGCACGCGCGCGGCGGAGAGGTAGCTCAAGACGTTGCTCTCCCCTTCAGCAACGATCACATCGGGCGAGAACGCCCTGAGGGCATCGCCGAGCCCGAGATGATGCGGTACCACCCTACCGGCAAGTCTGTAGAAGCGGGTCGGGAGCCGCGTCACCGGGAGCCCACTCAGGTCTTTCGCGCTGCGCACCTTGGAATCGGGAATGTCTCCGCCGATGATTAGGCGAAATTCCTCAACGCCGGGATGGGCAGCCAGCGCGCGAAAGAGGGGGGCGCGGTAGGACGGACAAACGCGCTGAAGCAAGGCGACTCGAAGCGGTGGTCCGACCATGTGTCGCTCCGCCGTCACGCAGGATCAGGGCGTGATGCGTCGCGAGCCGACTCGGGGATGGGGGGCATCCGACAATCTTGCCGACCTTTCGCAGGTCCGCGGGAATGATGAGGATTAACGACAACCTTCGGAGGGTGTCCCGACTGGCCTCTCGACCCGGCGCGCGATGATGGCTCCGTACGATTCCCGTGTGACACCAGAATGAACAAGGGTGAAGAAATCGGGACGACTTCGTGGTCCTTGTTGAACTGGCTCCGCCTGCGCAGGTCCACGATCTGGATTCTCTCGCTCCAGGCTCTGGTTCTCCATTCCTCGTTCGCGGTCTGGTTATTGGACATCCGGGACCCGTTGTTCGTCCAGGGTGTGTACATCGCCAGCATGCTCGCGCTCGCTATCTACGCCCTCTTCTACGTTCCCCTCCCATCGTTCTTCCACTACTTCGTAGCAAGCTACGTTCTCCTGTTCATGCTGTTCCCACTCGCGTCGCCCTGGCTCCGCCTGGGGTTCTTCAGCGACGAGGCGATGGGGACGTATACCGCGATGACCGTCGGCGGCATCCACATCTACGTCTGTGCATACGAGCTCGGACGTCGCCGGTTCGAAGCCATGGAGTCGATCCAACTCCAACCGACGCGCTTGGGGATAGCGGTCTGGAGCATTCTGGCGCTGAATCTAGCCGCAATTGCCCTCGTTGTCCTCGACGCTGGATCCCTGGCTGCTCTCGCCAGCGCGTCTAGGGTTGAGCGCAAGCTCTCGTTCGACCGAATCTCCCTCCTGATCGTGTTCATCCTCAACTTCGGGAGCGTCATCTACGCGTTGCTGCCCATCTACCTGCAGCGCAAGAAATGGAGCGCCCTCCCGATAGGCGCGGCCCTGGTAATCGTGGAGATCGGAGCATTCCTGGCGTTCCGGGCACGCAGCACGATGGTCAACCACATGGTGGCATTCGCCGTCGGAGCCGTGTATCTGCTGCCGGCGTACCGCCAGGACCCCGACGCGGCTGCCTCTATCGGACGGTCGTGGAGGAGGACGCTGGCCTTGGTGGCCCTGGGTCTCGTCGTGCTATCGAGCGCCATCACGTTGAGATTCTTCCGAGGCACCTTCGAGGAGGCAGGCCTGGACGGCGCCTCACGACTGGTGGTGACCGAAATGGTCCGGAGATCCTTCGCGAATGGCGATCTGGGATATACGCCCAACACGCTCGCCGTCATGTCCGAGGTGCCGCGCCGCCGGGACTACCTGTACGGCCAGTCCTACTATCGCCTGTTGTTCATCCCGATTCCTCGGCGGATCTGGCCCGACAAGCCGGAGAATACCCAGCGGGTAGTGGCGAAGTGGATCTCGCCGGAATTGGTCGAGCAAACGGTCCCACCGGGGGTACAGGGCGATCTCTACATCAACTTCGGGGTGTGGGGCACGATTGGATTCGCGCTCTACGGATTCGTCTTCGCCTGGTTCGACCGTCAACGTGGGCTGTTCCAGGGGCTCCTGGTCGCAGCGGGCTTCATGCCGACGTTTCACCTGGCGAGGGGCGCTTTGACCAATCCGTTGGTGCTACTCGCGGCAATCGCGGCCAGCGCCTGGGCGCTGGCGCGATACGTTGGCCGCTCGGACGGAAGCCCCAACGCATGAAGCCTGCCGAGTGAGAGCGAAGAGGATCGTCGGGTTTGGAGCGGGAGAGGCTCTTGGCCGACTTCTCAACTGGTCACTCCTCGCCGGCCTCGCCGTACTCCTGACCCCAACCGCGTACGGGCAGGTCAGTCTCCTG
>JAHEKK010000547.1 GCA_024638395.1 Gemmatimonadota bacterium
GTTGTAGAAGTAGCGGGCCCCCGCCGTGGTGGCGGACACGTCGTAGATGATCCGGAAGCCGCCGGACTCCGGGTCCAACAGCTCGTAACGGGTATAGTCGTCCGTCTGGGTCTGGGGTGGATCGACCTGGGCCTGAGCTGTCAGAGGCGACAGGGCCACCAGGGCCAGAAGGACGGTGGCTGGTGGTGCGACCTGGATCATGGTTGGACTCCCGAAGGGGCGAGCGCCGGGCCCGCTCCTTCGATCCCGGCGGTCCGGCGGCCTCTGGGACGCGGCCGCGTCAGACTCCGGTCAGGCTATGGCACCTGAACCCGCTTGTCGACTCCACCGCGCCATCCCGCCCGCGTCAGTCCACGGAGGGGTGCCCCTGAACCGGTCAGCCGCGAGGCAACCACCGCCTCGGGTTCGTTCCCCCTCCTTCGCCGGAGTACCCGACTCAAGTCCTTTCCGCTTCACGGCGCATGAGTGCCCAGACGGCCGCCACATCCTCCGACGTCGTGGCCTCTGCACCGATGGAAACCCGGGCCACCCACCGACCTCCGAGGCGGGCAGGAGTCAGGTAGGCGCCCCCGGAACGGTTGACCCGCTCCACCCAATCCCGGGTATGGTGGTCCAGGGCTTCACCATCGAGGCCGGGAGGCTCATGCCTCAGGCAAACGGTCTGGAGCACGACCGGGGCCGCAACCCGCCATTCCGGTGAGCTTCCCGCCTCCCGGGCGAGCCAGCGGGCGTTCGACAAATCGCGGCGCAGTCGTTGTTGCAGGGCCCCGGTACCCTCGGCCCGCAGGAGGAACCAGAGCTTGAGGGCGCGAAAGCGTCGTCCCAGGGGAAGCCCCCAGTCCCGAAGGTTCCGGACCTCGTCGTCGGCGGCCGTCTGGAGATAGCTGGGACTCGTGGACATCACGCGGAGCAGGGCGCCGGGATCTTTGACGTAGTAGAGCGCGCAGTCGAAGGCGGCACCCAGCCATTTGTGAGCGTTGATCACCACGGAATCCGCGGCCTCGATGCCCTCCCACAGGTGTCGCAGCTCCGGAAGGATCATACCCCCTCCCGCCATGGCCGCGTCCACATGGAGCCAGGCGCCGTGGCGAGCGGCGGCTGCGGCGGCCGGCCCGATGGGGTCGAAGGCGGTGCTGCTGGTGGTACCCGTCGTTGCCACCACGGCACAGGGGATCCGGCCTTCGGCCCGGTCTTCGGTCATCAACGCCTCGAGGGCGTCGGTCCGGAACCCGTAGGTCTCGTCGCACGGGACCAGCCGCAGGTGGTCCAATCCGAATCCGGCCAGCTTGCAGGCCTTGGCCACGGAGCTGTGACTCTGTTCGGAGGCGTATACCATGAGGGGCTGGGGTGAGGCCGCCAACCCCGGGCCCTCTGCAGAAAACGAGGTGGCCCGCTCACGGGCTGTGAGAAGCGCCACGAGCGTGCTCGTCGAGGCGGTATCCTGGATGGCCCCCGTCCACGCGTCCGACAGCCCGAACAACCGGCGAGCCCAGTCGGTGACCACGTCCTCCAGCTCGGTCAGGGCGGGGCTGGCCTGCCAGGACACGCCCACCACCCCCAGTCCGGTGCTGAGGTAGTCGCCCAGCACACTGGCCAGATTGTGGTTCCCGGGGAAATACCCGAAGAAACGGGGATGCTGCCAATGGGTGATGCCCGTCGAGACCAGGCCTTCGAAGTCCGCCAGGATCGCGTCCCACGATTCCGCCTCAACCGGGGCCGCGTCCGGCAAGCTCCGGCGAATGTCTCCGGGCTCGGCGGCAGACATCACCGGACGATCACCGATGGACTCACGGTAGTCCGCGATCCAGTCTACGACCCGGTGCCCCAGACTGCGGAATTCTTCAGGCGTCATGGGACGATGATACGCCGGGGAGGCGGACGGCCACCACCGCCCGGCCCCCGCCCTCCCCGGGGGGACCGGGGAGGGCCGCTACGAATGGGGCTCCCTAGTTGAACGCTTCCTGAACCTTGCGGGCGAGAGCTGCCGGTACCGTGGGGATCTCGGCGATCTCCTCGGCGGACGCGTGGCGGAGGTTCCAGAGGGTCTCGAACTTCTCGACAACGGCTTGGATCCGCTTCGGTCCCAGGCCCTGCACGCCCTTGGCCCGGAGGGTGGTCTCGAGGCGGGCGCGCTCGAGGGCCAGGCCGATATGCTCCTGGTCGCTTACGTCGACGCCCTCGCCCTCCAGGGCTCCGAGAAGGCCGAGCCAATGCTCGTGGTTCCAGCCGTCCGGGTGGTCCTGAACGAAGGCATGAAGTCGGTCGGTCATCGCTATGTCACTCATGGTTGGACCTCTTGAGGGAGGCACGGACTTCGGTTTCTGGTGGCGGTTACAAGCTGGACTGTGTCTCGACAGCGGAGTGCCAAATCCGTGTCCGGCGGCCAGACCATCGGTACATGGGAACAGGCTCCCACGTCCTTGCTACAGGTCTGGGCCGCCCGTGTCGCGGGACGCGGCCGATTCCGTCAAGGCTTGAACGCAGCGTGAAGCCGATAAAATCGCGAAACCAGGCGGCCGACTCAATGTCAAGACTTCACGGAGGGATGTGGAGGGTTACAATTCCCACCTCCCCATCCTCCGAATTCCTCCATCGTATTCGGCACGTTGCCGATACCTGGGGGTGAGCAGATCGACCCACCGCCACCAAGTCGACGTGAATAGATGAGTCAGGGTACTCGTGGAGTCCCGTACCTTCCCGAGGCGATTCAAGGACTCGAGAGAGTCGCCACCAACCTGTTCTGGTCGTGGAGTCACCCGGCCAGAGAGATGTTTCGGAGGATCGACCCTACCATGTGGTCCAGGGTGCGGCACGACCCTCTGGCTCTGCTGCGGGGCGCGGATCCCGCCCGGCTGGCGACGTGTGCCCGGGATCCGGAATTCCTCGCGCTGTACCGGGGGGCCGTGTACGAGCTGGACCGTCTGGGGAGTCGCGCGGACACGTGGTTCGCCCGGTCCTACCCCGACATCGGGCCGGCAACCATCGCTTACTTCTGCGCCGAGTTCGGGCTCCACAATTCCGTGCCCATCTATTCCGGCGGCCTGGGCGTGTTGGCAGGAGACCACACCAAGGAAGCGTCGGACCTCGGACTG
This sequence comes from Gemmatimonadota bacterium, assembly GCA_024638395.1. Classification (GTDB taxonomy): domain Bacteria; phylum Gemmatimonadota; class Gemmatimonadetes; order Longimicrobiales; family Gaopeijiaceae; genus JAHEKK01. The sequence continues at coordinate 3,093 of JAHEKK010000547.1, forward strand.
GACTTCGTCTGCGTGGGACTCCTCTACTCGAGAGGATACTTCGACCAGAAGGTGGATCGGGACGGCTGGCAAACCGACTCGGACGAGGTGTTCAATCCCGAGGCCCTGCCCCTCACCCGCCTC
>JAHEKK010000548.1 GCA_024638395.1 Gemmatimonadota bacterium
TGACGCCCCACGTTTCGCTGCGGTTCCGGGCCCACTCGAGCCAGCGGACCGCGGACCGCTCGTCGCCGAGGGCATAATGCGACAGACCCCGCTCGTAGAGGAGTTCCGCCTGTAGGGCTTCCGGAAGACGTCCCAGATCTGCATCCACCCGGAGGGACCGCCTGGCGAAATCCTCTGCGTCCCCCCGGAGGGCGGCCAGATACGCGAGCCCCGCCAGGGCGTGGACCTTGTACACGTCGTGTTCGATGCCCTCTACGACGATAGAGTAGGCCTCCTCAGCCAGGGCGTAGGACCCCATTTCGGTCAGCACGCCGGCCACGTCCGTCAGGGCCTCCAGTGCCCCCTGGCCTTCCCCGTAGAGCCGAACCGCATCCCAACCGTGATGCAAGGCACCTTCCAGATCCCCGGTGAGCTTGTCCAGTGCCATGAGGTCGTGATGGGCCGCCGCCAGGACTCTCTCACCGCCCCCCCGTTCTCCGATCTCGAGCTGGACCATGAGGAGCTCACGAGTCCGGGGCAGATTCCCCCGCTCTCGGGCAATCGCCGCCATGCCACTCACGACCAGTCCATGACGGTTGTGATCCCGGGCCGCCAGAGCGAGCGCCCGGGCATGTTCATAGGCTGACTCGGCCTCCGTCCATCGGCCCTGACGACGAAGGACTCGCCCCCTGAACCGGGCGGCGTCGGTGGCCATGGCGACGGATCCGGCCTCGGCGGCCAGGTCGGAAGCCACGAGGTAGCAGCTCTCGGCACTGCCCATGTGCAGCAGACGTTCGGACTCCTCACCCATCGCCAAAGCGGAGGTGGCGAGCTGCAAGAGGTCTCCGGAATCGAGTCCCTCCAGGACGCCCTCCCACACCGTCCGCTCCGGATCTCCGGGATCCAAGGCCTCCAGCTCGGCGGCACACACACCGGCCTGCGCCTTGAACTGCGTGGGAGGTCCTCCTTCCGCCGCGAATCCCAACGCTCGCACGAAAACGAAGCGGGAGGCGATCCTGCGGCTGACCTCGACCTCTTGTTCCCTTCCAACCAGATCCTGGAGGAGGGGAAGCGAAGGGTCTTTGGGTTGCCCGGCGTCCCCTTCGTGAAGGTCCCCGTGGAGCAAGATCCCCGCACAGCGACCGGCCAGGAACAACACCTCTTCGACGACGGGCAAGGCGAGGGCAGGCCTGGAGATCAGGGAATCGGCCAGCAAGAACCAGTTCCGCCTGCCGTCCCCACCGAGGGAGACGCCGATCCCCCCTCCACCCTCACGGCGACCCCGGGGTCCTTCGAACTCCCAGTACGAAGGGATCGGCCCCGACCACGACTCAACCGGGAGGGGCTCGAAATCCCGGCGAGGGACGGACCGGAGCAGGTCGAGAAGACACTCGACCCGGAACCGGCTCCCCTCGAATTCGTCCACAAAGCCCACGGCCACCCGGTCTGCGCCGGTGGCCGTGGCCACCGCCGCAAGACAGCGACTGACCTCGCTTCTCTGGGGATCTGAGGCGTAGAGCGCCAGGCCCTCCCGAAGCCGCTGCATTCGCCGGCTTCGGTGGGCGTCAAGCACCGCCACATTGTCTACGGTCATTCGCGGAAATCGGGGGAAGGTTATGTTGGGGAAGCTACCCTCGGGACACCGGCAATACAAGTGTCCCACGGCAGGCACAAACGCTGTTTGGACGCGTCCCGGTATCGGCCTCTCACAGGCACCTTCAGGCTTCTGCCCTTGGTGGGTTCTCCCCTGCAATCCCATCCGACCCGTGCCGTTCTGGGGCTGATTGCCGTCGTCCTGATCTGGGGTGTCAACTTCTCGGTGGTCAAGGACGCCCTCCGGGTCGTCGACCCCCTGGTCTTCAACGCCGTCCGGTTCCTCCTGGCCGGTGTGGCCCTGGCCGCTTTGCATACCGCCAGGGGCCGGATTGACCGACGAGATCTCCCGGCTCTGGTGGGACTCGGGATTTGTGGCCACACCGCCTATCAGGCGGGCTTCATCTTCGGCCTGGACCGGACGCTGGCCGGCAACGCGGCCGTGATCCTGGCCGCCGCGCCCATCTGGACGCTGGCCCTGGCCGTGTTGGTCGGGCAGGAGCCGTCCAGACGGTCTCTCTGGTGGGCGGCGGTGCTGGGCCTGTCGGGCATCGGGCTGGTGATCGCCGGCACTCCGGGGGGGTTCCGGGTCGGGTCCGATACCTGGACCGGTGACCTGCTCATGTTGGGCGCGTCCGCATGCTGGGCCGGCTACACCGTCGCGGGTCGAAACCTGGTCCTGAAGTACGGCGCCATGACCGTAACCACCTGGGCCATCGGTATCGGCGGACTACCCCTGGTCCTGGCCGGCGTGCCGGGTGCGTTGACGACGCCCTGGGGCACCCTGTCCGGCACGGTGTGGCTCCAGATGGGCTACGCCGGCCTTGCGGCCATCGCTGCAGCATACGTCCTGTGGTACAAGGGGGTGGAGGTCCTGGGCAGCGCGAGCACGGCCTTGTGGTCCAACCTGGTCCCGTGCGTGGCTATCCTCGTAGCCTGGCTCTGGCTCGGTGAAGAGCCTTCTCTTCTCCAATTGACGGGCGCGGGCCTGGTGCTGTTCAGCGTGGGCATGGTCAGACGTCGGCCGGCCGCCCCCGTTTCCCCTCGGTCCTCTCGAGGCTGAGGTTGCAGCGGATGCATCCGCGGCGGGGCGCGCCCGTGGGCCCGTGGGCCCGTGGCGCACTCAACCCTACCTGAACCGAGCCTTCCTACGCCCGTTCCGTTCCCCTGAGTCGCTTCTGATGACGCACCTCGGGGAACTCGTAGTAGAGGACCCCTTCCTTGCTGATGTCGGAGCGAACCCGGAAGCCGTCATCGAGGCCCTCCAACACCTTCTCGGCGGCGGGAATCGAGAGGTTCAGAGCGGCCGCAACCTCGGTGACCGTCAGCACCCCCTCCTTCTGTGTGGCCAGGAGCAGCACCTGTCGGTTCAGATCCTGGAGAACGGCTTGCCGGCGGTCCTGAAGGGCCTTCCACCCCCACCAGAAGGTCCCCGACCCCGCCAGGCCCATTACAGAGCCCACCGCAATGGCTTCCGGCGCGAACTCCACGATTCCGACGGTGATGAGCAGCGTGGCCAGAAGGGCCAAACCGGTCCCCACGACCCGGCGGCCGATGCCGCTGGCGGGAAGCGGCGTGGGGCGGGAACCGGGCTGTGCGGGGACGGTAAAGGCGGAAGACCCGGCGC
>JAHEKK010000549.1 GCA_024638395.1 Gemmatimonadota bacterium
GGTGCAGCGGAAGCAGGACGGGGGCGTCGAGTCGACCGAATGCCCGGAAAATGGACTTCAGCCGGGCTGGGTCGTCCGTATTCTCGGCGCGGTGCACCGTCGCGAGGAAGTACTCCTTGTGTTGCAGGTCTAGAGAAGAGAGCCGATCGGGCCGGGGGTCCATCTCACGCGCCAGCGCGACCATGTCGTACATGACGTCGCCCACCTCGTGGACTCCGTCCGTGATCCCCTCGGTGGCGAGGTTCCGGACGGCCGTGGCGGTTGGACAGAACAGCCAGGTCGACAGGTGGTCCGTCACGACCCTGTTGTGCTCCTCGGGCATTCGACGGTTGAACGAGCGCAGCCCCGCTTCCACGTGGGCCGCGGGAATGTGGAGTTTGACGGCGGCCAGGGCTCCGGCCAGGGTGGAGTTCGTGTCGCCATAGAGGAGCACAACGTCGGGCGCCTCATCGATGAGCAGGGCCTCTATGCCGGCGAGCATGGCGGCCGTCTGCTCACCGTGTCGGCCGGAGCCTACGCCCAGGTTGTACTTGGGCTTCGGGATCTCGAGCTCGTCGAAGAAGAGCTGAGACATCCGGTGGTCGTAGTGCTGGCCGGTATGAACCAGAACCTCTCGGTGCCCTCCGTCGCGGAGGGCACGCCCCACGGGAAGCGCCTTGACGAACTGGGGGCGCGCTCCCACCACCGTCAGGACCTTCAAAGGCTCGCCTCCCCGAGGGCGTCGCCATCAATGAACGCCCGGTGCCACAGCTCGAGGCACAGAAGACCCCAGATCTGTCGCCCGAACCGACGCTCCTTCATGATGAGTCGCTCGACGCCGTCCATCCGATAGAGGCCTCGCTGGCGCGCCCGGTCACTCAGGAGGATGTCCCCCAGGAAGTCGCGGAGGGGACCGCGGAACCAATCTCCGATGGGGACTGGGAAGCCCATCTTGTCCTGCCGGTTGTAAACGGACGCCGGCAGCAACGGCTCCACCGCGTCCCGGAACACCCGTTTGGTGTCTCCACCCTTGAAGCGGATTTCAGGGGACATGCGGGTCACCAGCTCGATGATCCGGTGGTCGAGGAGGGGGACCCGCGACTCCAGCGACACGGACATGCTGGTGCGGTCCTCAACCTGCAGGAGCGCGGGCAGAAGCGTCTTCATGTCGAAGTTCGTCATCTTGTTGAAGTAGCTTCGGGTGCCTGCGGCGTTGAAGATCTCCCGGAACTCCTCGAACATCCGCTCCCGGCAGCTCGGCCCGCACACACCCTCCGCGATGACCTCGTCCGCAGCGTCGAGTCGCGAGATGAGTCGGAAGTAGCGGGCGTCCATCTCATCGAAGAGGCCCTCCCCCCAGAACTTCTGCATGAGAGGCTGATACTGACGTAGCAGAGGGAGGTTCGGGGCGATGTTGTCCCAGGTGACGACATACCGGCCCTGGTCCTGAGTTCCGTATATCGCGCCCTTCAGACACTGCTCGAGATAGGCGATTAGGTAGCGGGCGTATCCGCCGAAGATCTCATCTCCCCCCTGTCCACCTAGAACCACCTTGACGTTGTCTCGCGCCAACTTGGAGACCGCGTATTGCGGAAACAGCCCTGGCCCCGCCGCAGGCTCGTCCATCATGTAGATGAGCCGAGGCAGGACATCTGCGAACTCCTGCCAAGTCGGCCACACTTCGTGGTGCACGGTTCCCGAGTGTTCGGCGACGTCCCGGGCGTAGGCGGTCTCGTCGTACTGCGGCCCCTCGCGAAACCCCCCTGTGAACGTGTGGAACTCGCTGGAGTATCGGGCGGCGGCGAGGCTGACCACCGTGGAAGAATCGACCCCGCCGGACAGGTGGGCTCCCACGGGGACATCGGAGCGCAGCTGGAGGCGGATGGAGTCCCGCAGCAGGGACCGGAGCTCGTCGACGAAATAGTGCTCGGTATGGTGGGTGTCGACCTCGTACGTGACGTCCCAGTAGCGGGCGATGGTCGGGTGGGGATCTTCGTGCGGGCGCCACAGGAGGTACTTGCCCGGCTCGAGCCGTTGGATGCCCTTGAAGAGGGTCCTGTCACCTAGGCAGTACTGGAACGTCAGGTAGTGCTGGAGGCTGACCGGGTCCGTCTCGGGCGTCACCAGCCCTGACGCGAAGAGAGCCTTGGGCTCCGAGGCGAAGAGCAGGCGTTCGCCGTCCAAGTGCCAGTAGAACGGCTTGATCCCCACGCGATCCCTGGCCGCGAAGATCCGCCGGCGCCGGGAGTCCCAGATCACGAACGAGAACATGCCGTTCAAGCGCTCCAGGCAGCCCTCCCCCAGATCCTCGTAGAGATGCAGGATACACTCGGTGTCCGTCCGCGTCTTGAACGAGTGCTCGTGCTCCAGCTGACGGCGAAGCTCCACATGGTTGTAGATCTCACCGTTGAACACGATCCAGACGGTGCCGTCCTCGTTGGACATGGGCTGGTGCCCGCCCTCGAGATCGATGATGGAGAGCCGCTGGAAACCGAGGCCCACCGGGCCGTCCATGCGGGTGCCCGAGTCGTCGGGCCCCCTGTGCGCGATGGCTCCCATCATGGCCTCGATGCGATGGGCTTCGACGGGCACGGCGGGGTCCCGGTGGACGATGCCCGCGATGCCGCACATCAGTCCAGCCTCACGGGACCCAGGGTCAGCTGGCCATCCGGGTATAGGCGTTTTCGTCGCTCGCGTGCCTCGCGCCTCCACCGCTTGCCCAGATCACCCCATGGATAGATGTACTTCGCGATGAGCACGAAGTAGCCCAGTGTGGTGAGGCTCGAGACGACCTTCGAGCCGCTGAGCTTCTTGTCGTAGCGCAGCACGAAGGGTACCTGGGCGGCGTCTGCACGCATCATTCTCGCCTTGATCATCTTCTCCACCGTTCCGGTGAAGCCCATTCCCTTCAGGTCGAGGAATTGATTGCCGAACATCCCGATGGCATCCTGGATGAACGACACGCGGTAGGCCCGGTAACCGCAGGAGTACTCCCAGATACCGGAGATGGGAAAGCAGATCTTCATCAGCGTGTTGGCGCCGCGGCTCATGAACCGGCGATAGAGATCGACTCCCTCCTGACCACCCCCCCGAGCGTACCGCGCCGTCGTGACGACCTCGTTCCCCTCGTTGAGCTTCTCGATGAGAGCCTCGAAGTACTTGGGGTCGTGCGTGTCGTCCGAGTCCATCCGGATGAGCACGTCCTCCGGCTGCCCGACCT
>JAHEKK010000550.1 GCA_024638395.1 Gemmatimonadota bacterium
CGCTCCTCTAGCCGTCCATCGTCAGCAGGGCCGATCATCGATCGGAGTCAAGCGGGTACCCAGGTGGTCTCCCTCAACGGCGAGCAGATCATGATTGGCGGGCTCTACTCCACGGACGAGGCGGTCTCTCGCCGAGGCGTTCCCGTTCTCAAGGATCTGCCTGGCTGGTTCTTTGGCCTGAAGTACCTGTTCTCACGGTCCCAGACCACGGTCTCCCAGAAGGAACTGCTCATGGTTCTGCAGGCCGACATCGTCGAACCTCTGCTGACGCGGTCCACACAGCCCTATCAGGAGGATCTGCTGGAGCGCAGGCGTCAGCAGGTGCAGGATGCACTCCTTCGTTTCAACGTGCAGGTCCAGCAGGCTCAGGAGAAGCCTAACCGCTACAACAAAGACTCTGAGCAGAAATAGTCTGGCTACTACATGCTCTACCGGGGCCCTCTTGGGCCGCGGTGTTCCGGCGGGCGGCATCCGAAAGGGTGCCGCCCTTTTTTGTGCCAGCGGGTGTCCGGTTCGGGAGTGCGGGGCCGGTCACCGCGATAGAATGCGATCGCGGTACAGCAACTTGTGGCGGTATGGCAGGACGGTTCGTGATTCCTGATTGCCAGTCCACTCCGATTGCCGCCACGCGGCTACGCGGTCCAGAAGACCATGGAGAGCGATGGTCAGGTGCTTCCGCTCTGCTGCGATCCGAGCCTCAATCCAGCCAACCAGCGAAAGACATGGAAGGACAGCCAGGAACAGGAATTGGCCCCGTGCCAGGGAGGTACTGTACGCGACCCAGGTCCAGGCCAGTGCGAGGCCCAATGCTGCCGGGATTGCGAGTCGGACAATGGGTGGAAGCATGAGCCGGCTCGACGTGCGAAGGGATTTCGTCACCAGCGCGAGTCGATCACGACTTGTGGCCACCACCGATTCGGATCTGGTCAGGCCTTGGACAAGGCAACTCAGCTTCCATAGCTTGACTCCTGCCTGGGCCGAGCCCAGCAGTTCGCCCCGCTTGGCGGCGAACCGAACGAACCGCTCCTCAACCTCCAACTGACGATCCGATTGAAACCCACCGATAAGGCGGAACACCGCAAAGGCCAGGTAGGCTACGGTCGGGGCCATCACGATGAAGCGGTTGGGCATCGCGTTCCGGTAGGCCAGGGGAATGAGCACGACTCCAACGGATGTGGCGATCGCAAAAAGCACGATGTTGCGCCGGGTGAGCGCACGCAGGTCGGCCAGTTTTTCGGTGATCGATTCGGACATCAAGGCATACTACGGCTAAACCTGATCATAGGATGCCTTGCCTTCGCCGCCGCCTGCACGCCGCGGATTGTCCAGCAGCAGGCGGTCCAGCCGGCATCATTGGATGCAGCCAGAGTGTCTGCCCACTTGCAGCGGCTGAATGCCTCGGAAATGGGCGGTCGCCGGACGGCTACGACGGGGCTGGCGACGGCCGCCACCTACGTGGGACAGCGACTGGCCGGGTACGGGCTCCAACCCATCCACCCCGGAGAGTATCGCCACCTCACCTACGGACCCATCAACCATGTTCGCGGAATTGTGATTCGCAGCATGCTCAGGGACTCCACGTCGTGGGGCGCGGATCCACTCATGGTGCCTGACCCCAGGTCAATGGGTATCAGAACCCGCCTGGCGTCCTTTCGGCGTCTGTCGGCAGAACGGCCCGTTGTCCCTGCGGAGCGGGACGGACAGGCGGCCGTTCTTGATTGGATCCCTTCAGACAGTCTGGCCCGCGCAATCGGCCAGGCTGGGTACCGGGTGATATTCGCCCTGGGCATTCCCGGGGCCGGAAGATCCAGCACGCGGCTGCCGGTGGCGATTGTCCACGTTGCGCCCGTACGATGGGAGCGCATCAGCGGCGCCAGCGCCGCCTCCCGCGAGGGGCCGCTGCCAGTGCGTGTGACGATAGAAGCGGACTTCGAGCCTACCGCCGGTTACCTCCATGTGATGGGCATCCTACCCGGATCCCGGCCCGTAATGCGGGATCGACTCGTGGTACTTGCGGCCCCGCTCGATTCAGGCGCGAATCCGGCAGGACAGCCAATTCTCGATCCTGGCGGAAGCGGAATTGCGGCAGCCGCCCTGCTGGAAGCAGCGCGTGTTCTTGCCAGCGAGGCGGACGGAGGCTCAGGCCTGCCACATTCGGTCCTGTTCGTGTGGTTGTCCGGCAGCGCACAGGACAACGCGGGTCTCCGTGCATTTCTAAAGGCACCGCCATGGGCCAAGGACGCCATAGACGCCGTGGTTTATGCCGGGCCGGATTCCGTGGCTGATCTCCCGGGGGTCAGGCGGCTCGGACCCGATACGTCTTTGTCCTCACCCTCGCCCAATCCCGTTGCCGTTCTGGGCCAGGCGTTGGCTGCCGGATACCACCAGGCGGCCCAACAGCGTTAGAAGGTCAGCCCCGTAAGGAACGTGATCCCCTGGGTGTAGATATCCTCAGCCCCAGGGACGGTGCCTTCCAGACCCGCCTTTGTCAGCGAACGCCATCCACGGAGCCCCAGTATCACCCGTTCCGTACCCAACAGGAACGAGTAGTCCAGTGCCGCTGTCAGGGCAACAGTTCGGCCCGGGGCATCCAGTGCCTGGCTGAATTCGGGTCCCGTTTCCGCAGCGAAGCTTGTCCGGGTGTCCACCTTCAATCCCAGTCCGGGTCCAGCTCCAAGCTCGACCCGGTGACCGTTCACAAGGTCCAGGTTCAGCACCAGAAGTAGCGGAATCTCGAGATACGTCAGATCAAAAGTGGCCTCCACCGGGATGGATGTGGGTTCGCCATTCAGGGTGCCATCAACCGTGGCCATCACCCGCCCGCCCTGAATCGTGTATCTGAGTTCGGATCGGAGGGACAGCATCGGAAGCAGTTCCAGCGAAATGCCGGCGCCTCCGGCCAGCCTGAAGATGCTCTCCGCACTTCCGGCATCATCTCCGGCGAGGGTATAGCCGGAGACACCAATCAGCATGCGGGCCTTGGTTCGCTGCGCTTCGGCAGGGGCTGCCACGAGGAGAAGAAGGACCAGAACAAAGGTGCGTTGCATGGAGGGCCCGGGGTGATTGGTGGCCGAGAATACCACCGGGAGAGACAATCCGTTTGCCGGATGCCCCGAGTTGCACACCGCCCGCCGCCACTCGGCCTGGCGTCATGTTGAAGAGACATTGACACATCGACGGCAGGGAACGTCGTAG
>JAHEKK010000551.1 GCA_024638395.1 Gemmatimonadota bacterium
CATCAGTTTGACCGTCGTGCGCCTGGACCAGAACGACGTCTGTACCGTGGCCATCATCCCCCACACGTGGAGCCATACGAATCTGAGCACGCTCAGCCCCGGAAATCCGGTCAACGTCGAGGGAGACGTGATCGGGAAATACGTCCTCCGCGCCCTGGGGCCCTGGGCTGCGGCCGGCGGGAGTGGGAGTCCTCTCGGTGCCCCTTGATCTGGTCCGTGACGCCATCCGGGACATCAGCGAAGGTCGACTCGTCATCGTCGCCGACGACGAGGATCGGGAGAACGAAGGCGATCTGGTCTGCGCCGCGGAGAGGATCACGCCGGATCTGATCAACTTCATGACGAAAGTCGGCAGGGGTCTGATCTGCGTCGCGATGCCGCCCGAGAAGGCCGACGCCCTCGGGTTGCCCCTGATGACTGAGCACAACACGGACCCACACGGGACCGCGTTCACGATCTCCGTCGATGCTCACCGGCGTTTCGGCGTGACGACGGGGATTTCCGCCCACGACCGGGCCAAGACCGTCGAGGTGCTTGCGGATCCCGAATCGCGTCCGGAAGACCTTCGGCGTCCCGGGCATATCTTCCCGCTTCGGGCCCGCGCCGGGGGTGTCCTTCGGCGAGTGGGGCAGACGGAGGCCTCCGTCGATCTGGCTCGGTTGGCGGGTCTCCAACCCGTGGGCGTGATCTGCGAGATCCTCAATGAGGACGGGTCCATGGCCAGGAGGGACGACCTCCGGCTGATCGCAGCGGAACACGACCTCCGGTTCATCACGGTCAAGCAGCTCGTGGCCCACCGCCTCGCCCGGGAACGGCTGGTTCGCCGCGTGGCTGAAGCTCCGTTGAACACCCGGATGGGCCCCTTCAGAATGATCGCCTACGGCACAGACCTCGATTCCCGCATACACCTCGCTCTCGTGAGGGGCGAGGTGGCGGGAAAACAGGACGTGCTCGTGAGAATGCACGCCGAGAATCCCCTGGCCGACACGTTCGGATCCCTCGACGAGCCGGGAGGCAATCTCTTGGCCGGTGCCATGCGTCGCGTGGCCACGGAAGGGCAGGGGGTGGTGGTGCATATTCGGGGCGAGCGGAGCGGAGAGCGGCTCATCGACAAACTGATGGGCGCCGACCGGCCGGTGGATCCGGCCGGGTCCCTCCGGGACTACGGCATCGGAGCCCAGATCCTCCTGGATCTGGGCCTCTCCTCGATCCGCCTTTTGAGCAACTCCCAGCGACGAATCGTGGGGCTGGACGGGTATGACATCCAGGTCGTCGGGAGAGAGTCCTTCGACGGGGCCGCCACGGACGAGGGCGTCGACATCACCTCTCTTGGAGGCGTCGGATCATGAGCGCCCCTCCCCAGGGGGGCGTGGCCCTGGTGGTGGCGCGCTTCAACAGCATGGTGACCGAACAGCTTCTGGAGGGGGCTCTGAGGGCCCTCGACGAAGCGGGCCTGGAAGGAGACCGGCGAGGGGTCTTCCACGTGCCGGGAGCCTGGGAGCTGCCCCAGGCAGCGGCCCGGCTGGCCCGGTCGGGCCGGTGGGGGGCCATCGTGGCCCTCGGATGCGTCATTCGAGGCGAAACGGCCCACTTCGACTTTGTTGCGGGTGCAGCGAACCGAGGGCTGGAAGATCTGTCCCGGGAGATCGACATTCCCGTGATCTTCGGCGTTCTGACCACGGAGACTCCGGAGCAGGCCCTGGAGCGGGCGGATGTCGAGGGCGCGGATAAGGGGGGCGAGGCCGCACGTGCGGCCCTGGAGATGATGGCGCTGTATGACCGGATCTGAGGGTCCGGAGAAGGGCGAAGATCGTCGCCCTGGCATCGGTCCACGACTGAGAAGGGACCGCAGTCGCGCGCGGGCCTGGTTTCTTCAGGTGCACTACCGCTGGGAAGCCGAGGGTGAGGGATTCTCGATGGAGCGAGCCCTTACCGAGACTCTCCGACAGCGCTTGGTGGCGCCTCGGCGGATCCCCTACCTGGAGAGGCTGGTCGAGGCGTTCCGCGTTCGCTCGGCCGAAGTGGATGAGGCTCTTGCGGCCGCTCTCGACAATTGGACCCTGGATCGTCTCTCGCTGATGGATCGAGGCATACTCCGACTGGGTGTCACGGAGATGCTCTATCTCGAGGATATCCCGCCCAAGGTCGCCATCCAGGAAGCGGTTCGTCTCGGGGAGCGGTACGGGGGTCGCGAATCCCCCCGCTTCGTCAACGGAGTCCTCGACGCGGTCCTGCGACAGGCGGAAAAGTGAACCGGGGGCGGCCACTCCGCATCCTGGTCGTCAATTGGCTCGACAGGAAGAACCCCCGAGCCGGCGGTGCGGAAGTCCATCTCCATTCGGTGTTCGGCCGCCTCGCTGCCCGCGGGCACCGGATCACCGCCCTCACCTCCGGATGGAAGGGAGCGATCAGGGAGGAGTCCCTGGACGGCATGCGGGTCGTCCGGGCGGGACGCCGCTACACTTTCGGCCTGGTGGCCCCGGTGGCTTACGGGCGCTTGTTGAAGGATCAGCCCTACGACGTCGTCGTCGAGGATCTGAACAAGGTCCCGCTCTTCACGCCGGCCTGGACGTCGGCGGGACGGCACGCATTCATCGTGCACCACCTCTTCGGTTCCACGGCGTTCCAAGCCGCCAACCCGGTGCTGGCCGCTGCCACCTGGCTCCTCGAGCGGGGAGTTCCGGCGCTGATCCGGGGCCATCCCTGCGTGGCCGTGTCCCGGAGCACCCAGGACGATCTGGTCGACCGAGGCGTCGACCCGGCGAGCCTCCTGGTCATTCCCAACGGTGTGTTGGTGAGGCCTCGGGCCCAGGGAGAGCGGTTTCCCACGCCTACGGCCCTGTATCTGGGCCGCCTGGAGCGCTACAAGTCCCTGGACCTGGCGATCCGGGCCCTCGCCAGGGTCAGGCAGGGCGGCGTCGGTATGGAGCTCATCATCGCGGGGAGGGGAGATGACCGGGCCCGTCTTGAGGGGCTTTCCCGGCAACTCGGCCTCGAGGCTCACCTTACCTTCCCGGGGTACGTGTCGGAGGAGGAAAAGGCCCGCCTATTGGAACGCAGTTGGTTTCACGTCTACCCCTCACCCAAAGAGGGCTGGGGGCTCGGCAACCTCGAGGCGGCCGAGCGCTCGACGCCCGCGGTGGCATCCGATTCGCCCGGGCTCAGGGATTCGGTCCTCACTTCACCAGGCAAAG
>JAHEKK010000552.1 GCA_024638395.1 Gemmatimonadota bacterium
CGAACGCATCGGGTTCGTCTTCCAGACGTTCCATCTGCTCCCCACCCTTACGGCTCTCGAAAACGTTCTGGTCCCTCTCGAGCTCCTGGGCAGAGCCCGACTACCTGACGGTACTCCGGCGTTGCGCCACGCGGAGGCGCTCTTGGAACGGGTTGGCCTCGCGGACCGCATGCATCACTACCCCGTACAGCTTTCGGGAGGTGAGCGGCAGCGCGTGGCCCTGGCCCGGGCCTTTTCGAATCAACCCCGGATACTATTCGCGGACGAGCCCACGGGGAACCTCGACGTGGAGACGGGTCGCAAAGTCGTGGCCTTGCTGGAGGCGCTGAACCACGAGGCGTCCACGACCCTCGTGCTCGTGACCCACGATCTCGAGCTGGCGGCGAGAGCCGACCGGACGATCCGACTGTCCGGTGGGCGGATCGTCGGCGACGAAGCAAGGCACGGCACCGGCGTTCCCGAAAAAGCCGCGGTGCCATGAGTTTTCCCGTTCGCATGGCGAAGCGGGAGTGGCGTTCCACGGTGCGCCGCCTCGGCGTGTACATGACCTCCATTACGGTCGGGGTGGGGGCCCTCGTGGCTCTCCACTCTTTCCGGAACGATGTGGTCCGCTCCATCGAGACGCGGAGCCGGACTCTCCTCGGATCGGATGCCCGGCTCAGCGCGAACCGAGAGCTGCCGGACTCCCTGACGCCACTCCTCGACTCGCTGGCGGATCTGGGAGCAGTGCAGTCCCGGGTCACCGGACTGCTCTCCATGGCCCTCGCCGAGGGGAGCGGCCTCACCCGCCTCGTGCAGGTGCGAGGGGTGGAGGGGGGCTTCCCCTTCTACGGTGATGTGCGGACGGAGCCACCGGGCCTCTGGGGGAATTGGAGGGAGAATGACGTCCTGGTCGATCCGTCGGTCTTCATCCAACTCGACGTGGGCGTCGGCGACACGATCCGCCTCGGAGGGGCCCGGTTCCACGTTGCCGGGTCCGTGGAGGGACTGCCGACGGACGTGGGATTGCAGGCGTCGGCGGGTCCACGCGTGTTCGTTTCACGGGCTTCCCTCGACGACACGGGTCTGCTCGTCTTTGGGAGCCTGGCGCGGCACCATGTCTACCTGCAGCTCCCCGACGACGTCGATGCCGACGAGGTCGAGGAAGCCCACGAGGAGTTGTTGCGGGCCACCCAGGTGAGCTTCAGGACGCCCGACGAGCAGGCCCGCTCCCTGACCCGGTCCACCGACTTCATGGCCGACTACCTGGGACTTGTGGGGCTCGCGGCCCTGTTGTTGGGAGGGGTGGGCGTCGGCAGTGCCGTCAACGTGTACGTCCGAGGGAAGCTCACAGCCGTTGCCGTTCTGAGGTGTCTCGGGGCCACGCAAAGGCAGGTCTTCTCCACCTACCTGCTTCAAGCCGTCTGGATGGGCGGCCTGGGGTCTCTGGTGGGCGTGGTCCTCGGCCTGGTGACCCAGCGGTTCCTCCCCCTGCTGATCCGGGACGTCTATCCCGTCGCCGTCGACGCGACGATCTCGGCCGGCCCCGTCCTGTTCGGCCTGTTTCTCGGCACCTGGGTGGCTTTCGCCTTTGCCTTGCTCCCCCTCCTCGAGGTGCGCCGGGTGTCGCCCCTCCAGGCCCTCCGCCAGGGCGAGGGCTCGGCCGGTGCCCCCGGCCGTGAACGGAGCTTCGTCCTCGCCCTCATCGCCGTCACGGTTCTTGGGCTCACGTTGTACGAGGCGCCGTCGCCTACGGAGGGCGTCGTATTCGCCCTGGGGCTCTCGGCGATTGCAGGGATTCTGTGGGGTTTCGCCAGATTGCTGGCGTGGAGCCTTCGGAGGTTCTTTCCCCGCCGTGCGCCCTACACGGTCCGCCAGGGCGTGGCGAACCTTTTCCGCCCACAGAATCAGACGGTCGCCGTGACCCTGGCCCTCGGTTTCGGCGTCCTCGTGGTGAGCGTGATCATCCAGTTGCAGCGAAACATCTCTCGGGAGCTTACGGCGGATAGGGGCCCGGAGGGTGCCAACCTCCTCCTGTTCGACGTCCAGCCTGAACAGGAGGACCGGGTGGTGGATCTGCTGGCCGAGTTCGACGCCGGCTCCCCACAGGTCACGCCCATGGTGCCGGCCCGGATCACGTCGCTGGACGGGATCCCCGTGCCCGACCTCATCGCCGATTCCACGAACGAGGGGGGTCCCTCCAGGTGGGCCCTGCGCCGGGAATACCGGAACACGTACCGGGCTGACTTGAAGGCGTCGGAAACGTTGATGGCCGGCGACTGGTGGGAGGGCGAAGCGGGCGGCGGGGAGGGGGGGGTGGTGCGGATTTCACTCGAGGAGGACCTGGCCGACGACCTCGCCGTCCAAATCGGGAGCCGGATCACGTGGACGATGGGCGGGATCGAGATCGAGAGCGTGGTGGCGAATCTGCGCATCGTGGATTGGGCCAGGTTCGACACCAACTTCTTCGTCGTCTTCGAGCCCGGGGTCATCGACGACATGCCGCGAACCAGCATGGTCCTCGCCGGGATCGAGGATGAGGAAACCCGGGCGCGCTTTCAACAGCAGTTGGTACGGACACTGCCCAACGTCTCGGTCCTCGACCTGGCGACCATTCAGACGACGATCGAGGGCATTCTGGGTCAGATCCTGACGGCGATCCGCATACTGGCCGGCCTGTGTGCGGGTGCGGGGTTGATCGTCATGGCAGGCAGCATAGCCTCGACGCGGGCCCAGCGCCGGCGTGAGGGCGCCCTCCTCCGTACCATCGGCGCACGTATCAAGCAGGTCCGCCGGATCCTCGTTTCCGAGTACGCCGCCCTGGGCACGATGGCGGCCCTCGTGGGCAGCCTTCTCTCCCTGGTAGCGGCCTGGCTCATCACCGTGAATGTCTTCGAGTTCGACTTCGTTCCCGCCCTGGGCCCGGCCGCGGCCCTGTGGGTGATCACCGTGGCCCTGACCCTCGCCACGGGGTTCTTCAGCGGCCGCTCTGCAGACCGGGGCACCCCCCTCGCGGTCCTCCGGGAGACGGCGGACTGAGGAGGCGGGCGCCGCCGCTTCCCCGCGCGGCCTCGTGACCCTGGCAGTAACCCGTCGGCCCTGAGCGGGTGTCCACTGCAGGCCGCGGCCGGAATGCCGAAGCTATGAGAGGGTTTCCAGGTCGGCTGGGAGTCGTCTCAGACGGGCAGTGCGGCGCTCAGGAGAGGCTCGT
>JAHEKK010000038.1 GCA_024638395.1 Gemmatimonadota bacterium
TCGTAGTCCGACGTGGACTTTTCGATGGCCACTTTGATCTCTTCGATGCGGCCGTGGATCTTGTCCTGCTCGCCGGCTCCGTCGATGAGCGTCGTGTTGTCCTTGTCGATCACGACCCGCT
Source organism: Gemmatimonadota bacterium (assembly GCA_024638395.1). GTDB lineage: Bacteria > Gemmatimonadota > Gemmatimonadetes > Longimicrobiales > Gaopeijiaceae > JAHEKK01. The sequence continues at coordinate 122 of JAHEKK010000038.1, forward strand.
TGGCCGTCCCGAGGTCGGAGACCACCGCGTTCTCGAGCTTGAAGCCCACCTCTTCGGAGATCACCTGTCCGCCCGTCAGGACCGCGATGTCCTGGAGCATGGCCTTGCGCCGGTCACCGAACCCGGGGGCCTTCACGGCGGCGACCTTGAGGGTGCCGCGCAGCTTGTTCACCACCAGGGTGGCCAGGGCCTCCCCTTCGACGTCCTCCGCAATCAACAGGAGGGGCTTACCCATCTGAGCAACCTTCTCGAGGATGGGAAGCAGATCCTTCATGGAAGAGATCTTCTTGTCGTGGATGAGGATCATGGGATCCTCGAGGACCGCCTCCATCCGCTCCGGGTCCGTCACGAAGTAGGGCGACAGGTATCCGCGGTCGAACTGCATCCCCTCGACCGTATCCAGCTCGGTGTCCAGACCCCGAGCCTCTTCGACCGTGATGACGCCGTCCTTGCCGACCTTTTCCATGGCCTCGGCGATGAGCTCACCGATTTCCATGTTGTTGTTGGCGGAAATGGCACCGACCTGGGCGATCTCCTTCTTACCCTTGGTGTCGGTGGACAGCCTCTTGAGATCCGCTACCACGGCCTCGACGGCCTTGTCGATGCCCCGGCGGATTCCCATGGGGTTCGAGCCGGCCGTGACGTTCTTGAGGCCCTCCGAGAAGATTGCCTGGGCGAGGACCGTCGCTGTCGTGGTTCCGTCACCGGCCACGTCGGACGTCTTGGTCGCCACTTCCTTCACCATCTGGGCGCCCATGTTCTCCACGGCATCCTCCAGCTCGATCTCCTTGGCGACGGACACGCCGTCCTTGGTCACCGTGGGTGAGCCGAACTTCCGGTCGATGACCACGTTTCGGCCCTTGGGGCCGAGCGTGACCTTTACCGCCCGGGCCAACTTGTCGACACCGGACTTAAGCCGCGCGCGGGCTTCGATGTCGAAATCGAGTTCTTTCGCTGCCATATCAAAGATCTCCTGATCTTATGCTTGAGATTCGGGTGAGAGGCGACCCACGTTCGGGGTCAGCCCGGCTCCGCAGAGAGTGCCGGATCCTCAGTCGTTGACGATCGCCAGGATGTCCGACTCGCGAAGGATCAGGTACTGCTCACCCGCTACCGTCACTTCGGTACCGCTGTACTTGCCGTAGAGAACCTTGTTGCCGGTCGCCACTTCCATGGCCAGCACCTTGCCCTCTTCCGACGTCTTTCCAGGCCCAACGGCGATGACCTCGCCTTGCTGGGGCTTTTCCTTGGCCGTGTCGGGGATATACAACCCGCCACGCATTTCCTCGGCCTCCTCTAAGGGCCGAACCACCACACGATCCGAGAGGGGCTGGATCTTCGTTGCGGCAGTCGTAGACATGCACACCTCCTTGAAACCAAAGAACGCTTGACGTGAATGATCTTGGGGTAGTTAGCACTCCCAGCCCGAGAGTGCTAACAGCACTCTATCTTGGAACAGCCGGGGCGGGAAGTCAACCGGCCGGGAACCCGTCGGGCGAAGCTCCGGGGAGGTCTGCGGGGGGCCCAGCCGTACCCCCAGTGCGCCCGGAGAACCGCCGGCGAGAAGTGGCCCGGGTCAGGGAGAGGCGGGCCTGGGAATCGCGCGTCCTTCGAGGGCGCCCGTAAGGGTGCCGTCCCGAAGGGCGAAGACGCCGTTCACCAGCACGTGGACCGTCCCCTCGGCCGGGAGCTGTGGCTCCTCGTATGTGGCCCGGTCGCGGATCCTTGCGGGGTCGAGAACAGCCACGTCGGCCTTCATGCCCGGCCGCAGGTACCCCCGGTCCCCCACACCCAGGAAGTCGGCGGCGAGCCCCGTCATGCTGCGAATCACGAACTCGGGCGCCAGGAACCCCTCATCGAGCACATAGTCCCGGATCTTCTTGGAAAAAGCGCCGAAGGGCCTCGGGTGCGTGATCACGGTTTCGGGACTGGGCGTGCGACCGTCGGTGCACGTCATCATCCAGTCCTGGAGGGCCAGATACCGGGTGTTCTGCGGATCGTACAGGTCCCGGTTCATGACGGCGGCGTTGCCGCCGCGGAGAATCCGGCGGACCGTCTGGGGCACCGGAAGTCCCCACTCCTCGGCCACCTGAGCCAGGTTCTTGCCGTTCAGTTCGGGTCTGGGATCGGAAAAATGGATCTTTTCGGGGCCCCCTCTGATCTCCAGCATCTCCATCGTCTGGACGTCCAGGAGGGCCGCCGTATCCGGGTTCTCGAACCTCGCCCGCATGGCTTCGTCCCCCCCCGCGGCGGCCCACCGTGGGATGCCGTAGGCCCGCAAGTTGGATTGGGTGGCCGTGTACACGTGTTGTGCAGCCTGAACGTCTACGCCCCGCGTCCGCGCCTCCTCGATGAGGGCTGCGCCCTCGGCGGCTCTGCCGTAGTTGGCGGCGCCCTGCGCGTTGAAGTGGGAGAAGATGACCCGGGTGCCCCCTTCCTCCCCGATCCGGATGCCTTCCTGAATGGACGCCAGGTAGCCGATGCCGTTGTAGGACGCCCCCAGATCCCGATCATGGGTGTCATAGATGCCGCCGTATTCGGCGACCACCCTGGTGAGCTCGATCACCTCCTCGGTCTCCGCGAAGTATCCGGGGGTGTAGAACAGCCCGCTGGAGAGGCCGAACGCCCCCTCCCCCATGGCCGCCCTGACCAGGCTCTTCATCCGTTCAAGCTCGGCCCCCGTCGGGGCTCGATCCTCCTGCCCGAGAACCCGCCTGCGCACGGCCCCATGCCCTACGTACAGCGTCGCGTTGAGGCCGATGCCACTGTCGGCGAACGCGACGAACTGCTCCCTGATCTCCGGCTCGCCCCCCCCGTCCACGCCCAGGACGGCGGTCGTGATGCCCTGGTACAGAAAGGGCGCTCCGTCCCGGCCCCAGGGCTCCGCCAGCTCTGCGTGGGAGTGCATGTCGATGAACCCGGGCGTCACCCACAGCCCCAACGCCGAAATCGTGTCGCGGGCACGGACGCCGGCAGAGACCGCATCGCCCACGAACGTGATCTCGTCTCCGGAGAGCGCCACGTCCTGGACCACCGGCGCCCCCCCTGCACCGTCGAACGTCATACCACCCATGATGAGCAGATCCTCGGCGGTGGAGTTGCAGGCGGAGGCGCCCAGGAGAAGGGCGATCCCGGCCAGAGCCCCACGGGGCCGCCCAGGGCCCCGCCGGCGGTTCTTGGCGATCCTCGTCACCCTGGTCCCCCGTCCCCGGAGGGATCGAGCTCGGCGCCGGCGATGCCGAGCCCCTGCAGGGTCAGGAAGGGCTCGATGCGGTCGACTGTGGCGGCGTGGGGACCGATCACGGTGGCGAATCCGCCTGTGGCCACCACGAGGGCGTCGGGGCGGCCCCATTCGTGGCGCACCCGGCCCACGACCCCGTCGACGGCGTCGACGACGGAGTAGAACACTCCGCTTTGGATGCAGGCCTCCGTCCGTCGGCCCACGACCCGTTCGGGAGGAGCGAGCTCGACCTTGGGCAGCTTCGCAGTGCTTCGGGCCAGCCAGTCCAGGCCCGCGCTCAACCCCGGGGCGATGACCCCGCCCACGAACGTTCCCTCCGCCGTGATGCAGTCGTAGGTCGTTGCCGTGCCGAGGTCGACGGCGACGGTGTCCCGGCCGAACAGCACCTTGGCCGCCAGGGTATTCACGATCCGGTCCGCACCGACCGTCATCGGCTCGTCTACATCGAGCTCTATGGGGAGGGGCGACGCCGCCGAGACCACGTGGACCTGCCCCTGCACCAGTTGCGCCATGGTATCCCGCAACGTGTGCGTGACGGAGGGCACGACGGACCCGACGACGCCCCGGGCGATGGAGCCCGCCCCGGGCACCCTGCCGGACGCCCGGGCCTCTTCTACGAGACCCCGCAGAAGGAACCCGTACTCGTCGGCGGTCCGGGGCACCTGGGTGCTTACCCGCCAGTGGCCGTGGACCGTCCGACCCGACAAGTCCAGAATGCCGAAGACGGTCTCCGTATTCCCTACGTCCGCCACAAGTTGGACCATCTTCCTCTCGCGCGTCAGCGGTGTCCCAGGATGCGGACGGACCCTGCAACCAGGGCCGACGTCCGCCCCTCCGACCCGTAGGTCAAGGCTCCGTCAGGCAGGATTAGCCCTCCCGTCGCGCCCTCGTCGTCTACGGCCCCCAATCGGCCGTTAGAATGGCGGGCCATGCCCCGGACCGCTACCGGCCGGCCCACAACCGCCGACCGCTTGTTGAGCTCGGCCACCAGGCCCGGGGGTAGCAAAGGAGCCTCTCCGCCGACCCCGTCCTCGGAGAGGGACCGCCGGAGCTCTCTCCACCGGACGACGATGGCCTGGAGGAGCTTCCCTCGCGCCACCGGAGATCCCCCCAGGTGCAGGAGGGAGGTGGGAGGCACGTCCAGTCCCACGGGTAGCGCTTCCAGGGTCTGGTTCACGTTCACGCCGATGCCCACCACCACCCGGTCACCCAGGGCCTCACACAGGATACCGGCCAACTTGCCGCCATCGGCGTAGACGTCGTTGGGCCATTTCAGCGTCAACGTACCGGCCCAGGGCTTTCCCAGCAGCTCCTCGGCCGCTTCCAATACGGCAAGGCCGGCCACGAGGGGGAGAAGGGCCGCCGAACGGCCGCGGGCTTCAACCAGCGACAGCCACAGACCCCCGGGATCGTCGGATTGCCACGACCGCCCTTGACGTCCCCGGCCGGCCGTCTGTCGATCCGCAAGAACCAGCGCCGGTACCGGGCCGCCCTCGACGGCGAGCTCCCGGGCCCGGCGATTGGTGGAGTCGAGCCGGGCGTGGAATTCCGCAGCGGCGAGCCCCAGGCGCCGGGCCCAACCCGCCCGATCGTCGCCCTCCCACCGGTCCAGCAAGGCTCAGGATCGGAAGCGCATGGAGAAGTCCGCCGTGGGGGCTGAATGGGTGATGGCCCCAACGGAGATGAAATCGACACCTGCCAACCCGTAAGCGCGGATGGTGTCGAGGGTGATGTTTCCGGACGCCTCGACCTGCGGCCGGGGCCCGTCCCAGACTTTGACGGTCGCCACCGCGGCGGACACCTGGGTTGGAGTCATGTTGTCCAGGAGAATCCGGTCCACGCCGGCACGAAGGGCGGCTTCGAGACCCGGCGTGTCGACCACCTCCACCTCCACCGGCAGGCCCCGGATGTTCCGCCCGCGTACGGCGTTCACGGCCGCCTCGATCCCTCCGGCCGCCAGGATGTGGTTGTCCTTGATGAGCACCATGTCGTAGAGGCCCATCCTGTGGTTGAACCCTCCACCTGCCAGGACCGCCGCTTTCTCAAGACGTCGGAAGCCCGGCGTGGTCTTCCGGGTGTCGATCACCCGCGCCCCGGTACCGGCCACCGCCTCGACGTACCGTCGAGTGGCCGTCGCGACCCCCGACAGCCGGCCGAGGAAGTTGAGAGCCACCCGCTCGCCGGTAAGCAGAGCCCGGGCCGGGCCCTTCACGGACAGGACTGCCTCTCCCGGTTCGACCAGCGCGCCGTCGGGCATGTGGGGCTCCACACGGACCGCCGGGTCCACCAGTTCGTACGTCACCTGGAAGGCATCGCACCCTGCAACGACGGCCTGGGCCTTGGCCACGACGTCAGCCGCTCCCACGGCGTTCTCAGCCACGGTCCAAAGCGTCGTGGCGTCACCTGCGCCCAGGTCCTCTTCAAGGGCAAGATGCACGAGGCGCTTCAGGTCGGCCCGTGCTGCAGAGTCGGTCATCATCGCGTCGATAGCAGAAACAGTGTCCCGACCACCCAGAGGTAGGGCGCGAATCGGTAGAAGGAACGGTGGCGAAGCATGGCGACGAACGTGCGGATCGCAAGCACTCCCGTCGCGCAGGCCACGATCGCCCCGACAACGAATACGCCGGACCCGGACCCGGCACCATCCGAGACCATGTCGGGAAGCTTGAGCATGGCAGCCCCCCCAATGGCCGGAATCGACATCAGGAACGAAAAAGCGGCCGCCTCCTGGGGATCCACACCCCTCCACAGTCCGGCCACGACGGTGGAGCCTGACCTGGAGATCCCCGGCACGATGGCCGCCGCCTGAGCCAGGCCCATGAGCGCCGCATCGCCCAGGCCCGGCTCACGGCTCGGCTCCCTCCGAAGGGCCGCCTGGGACGTCCAGAGGATGATCCCCGTCAGCAGCAGGGCCACACCCGTCACCCAGGGCACGTCGAAGAGGGCCTCGAAGGCTTGCTCGAAACCGATCCCCGCGACGGCGGCGGGGAGGGAAGCCACGAGGAGGAGACCCGCGTACCGCAGGGCGGGCCTGTCGCCCTTCACCACGCCAACTGCCAGAGACGAGATACGGGCCCGATACACGACGAGCACCGACACCAGCGTGGCCAGATGCAGGGCAACTTCGAAGCCGAGGCCCGGAAGCTGGAGGCCCAGCAGGGCCTGTCCCATGACGAGATGTCCGGAGCTCGAGACAGGGAGGAACTCGGTCGCTCCCTGAAGGAAGCCCAGAATCACACCCTCCCACCAGGTCAAGAAACAGCCCTGACCCCGGGTTCACCGCTTCCCCGCACCTCCGCGTAGTACCGCTCATACTCCGGTAACACCCGGTCGACCGAGAATCTCTCCACCGCCAAGGCCCGGCCGGCCTCACTGAATCGCGCCCACTGCTTCCCGTCCTGCAGGAGCATCAGGGCCGACTCGGTCGCGGCCTCGATGTCGCCGACGGGAACCAGATAGCCGGCCTCTCCGTGCGCCACGACTTCGGTGATGCCGCCGGCCCGGTATCCCACCACCGGCGCACCGCATGAGAGGGCCTCCAGCGCCGCAAGCCCGAAGGACTCGCTGTCACTTGTCATGATAAAGAGATCCGCGCACGCAAGGAGCTCGTCCACGGACGCGTGCTTACCCAGAAAGACGACGTCTCCGGCCACCCCGAGCTCCTTGGCCCGCTCGGCGGCCTTGGGGCGATCGGGTCCGTCGCCGACCATCACGAGGCGCACGGGCTCCTTCCGGCGGATGCCCGCGAAAATCTCGATGATGTCCACCACGCGTTTCACCGGCCGGAAGTTCGACACGTGCATCAGGATCTTCTCGCCCCCCGGCGCCAGGCTGCTCCGGTGGCAGGGGTCGCGGTCCCTCTTGAAGCGCGTCGTATCGACGAAGTTGGGAATGACCCGAATTCGCCCTTCCGGGACGCCGAAGTCCCGCTCCGTGACCTCCTTCAGGTAGTTGGACACGGCGGTGATCCCCTGCGAGCGCAGGATGGAGAACCGAGTGATCTCGTGAAAGGACGGATGCAGGCCCACGAGGGTCACGTCCGTCCCATGGAGCGTGGTGACCAGGGGCGGTCCAGCCTGATCCTCCAGCATCTGCAGAGCAACCCAGGCCGAGGTCGCGTGGGGGATGGCATAGTGCACGTGGATGATGTCCAACCCCTCTCGGACCACCGTGTCGTGTATGGCCACCGCCAGGGCGAGCGTGTAGGGCGGATGCTCGAACAAAGGGTATTGCTCCATCTCGACTTCGTGGAGGTAGACCCGCTCCTTGAACCCGTCGAAGCGGAACGGCTGGGCATAGGAGATGAAGTGGGTCTCGTGACCCCTCTCGGCCAGCTTGAGTCCCAGCTCCGTTGCCATGGCACCCGACCCTCCATAGGTCGGATAGCAGGTGATTCCGATCTTCATCCCGTCAAAACCCTCTCTCCGGAACGGCGTCTCGACCCGCCCCGGGTATCTGGTCGATTTCCAGCCAATCCTCCACGTCTTTCCCACTCGGCGGCGATCTCACGGGCCAACTCAGGAACCGGCCGCGTACCATCGACCTCCAGGGCACCTGTCGGAAGCTGCCTGCGGAACCACGTCCTCTGCCTTCGGGCGTACTGGCGAGTCGCAAGCCGCGTGCGCTCCAGCGCCTCTTCCAACGTCCCCCGCCCTCGAAGGTGGTCCGCCACCTCCCGGTATCCGACGCCCGACATTCCCGGGTCGGCCCTACGGTACCCCGCATCGAGCAGGCCTCTCACCTCCTCCACCAGACCCTCACGCTCCATCGAGGAGACCCGTTCGTCAATGCGTCGATCCAGGACGTCGCTGGGAACGGCGAGCACCACGACCAATCCATGGAGGGGACTCGGCCCGCCATCCCTGGAGTGCCAATCCGAGAGAGGATACCCCGTGAGGAGAGCGACCAGGCAGGTGCGCACCATCCGTTGCGGCCCTCCCTCCGCAGCGATCCGAGCCCGAGTCGGATCGAGGGCGGCTACCCAACCCTCGAGCTCCGCGGCCGGCTTCCCCTCGAGAAAAGCCTGCAGGCGCCCACGCCGGTCCGGGTCCAGCTCCGGCTCTTCGAACAACGGGTGCGTCAAAGACCGCAAGAAGAAACCCGTGCCGCCCACGAGGATCGGTACTCGACCCCGGCTCCGGATGCCCAGGATGTGTCGCCGGGCGTCCCGTGCGAACTGCCCGGCGCTGTAGGATTCGTCCGGGTCGATCAGATCGAGACCGTGATGGGGGATCCTGGCGCGCTCGGCGAGGGTCGCCTTCGCCGTCCCGATGTCCATTCCCCGATAGACCTGCCGGGAGTCCATGGAGATGATCTCGCCGCCCAGCATCTCTCCCAGGGCGAGAGACAGCGCGGTCTTTCCCGCCCCGGTGGGACCCACGAGGGCGATGAACGCATCTCGTTCTCCCACCTCGTTCACGTTCGGCCGAACTTCCTTTCCAACTCGCCCAACCCCAGCCGCACTACTGTCGGACGCCCATGGATGTCGTGATAGGGCAGCTCGGTGGCAAAGAGGCGGTCGAAGAGCTCCTGCATCTCCTCGGGCGACAACGATTGTCCCGCCTTGATGGCCGCCTTGCACGCGTAGCTCATGGCTACGCGCTCGTTCTGGTTCCGGGCCGACTGCATCAGCTCGGAACCGTGTGCGAGTTCTTCGACCATTTCGCGGAGGCATCGCTCGGCGTCGAAATAGCGATGCGGGCTGGGTACCGACTGAACGAGAAGGGCGTCGGTACCGAACGGCTCCACCTCGAAGCCCAGGGTCCTGAGGAGTCCGGTGACGGAGAGCACGACCTCCACTTCCTGGCGGGTGAGCTGTAGCGTGAGAGGAAACAGCAGCCGCTGGCCGGCACCCGATTCCGTGTCGAAACGCTCCATGATGCGCTCGAACAGCACGCGTTCATGTGCGGCATGCTGATCCACGATGATCAGCCCGTCCCGGGTCTCGGCGAGGATGAAGCTGTTGTGGACCTGCAGAAGCGCCGGGCGAGGGGCGGCGGGGAGGAAGGCCTCCTCTGCCCCCGATCCGTCCTCACGATCCGGCTGGGGTCGGAAGAGGTGCGTCTGGTGATCGCCGTCGGGGGGCTCGCCGGAACCGGTGACGGCGCCGACTCCCGTACCGCCGGGGCCGGGGGGCGATCCACCGGGACCGGGCGGGCCTCCGGCTTCCCTGACGACCCTGAGGTTGCGTTTGGGCTCGAACACCGCAGCGCTCTCGGCCCCCTCCAGGGTTTCCCGCACGGACGCCTCAACGAAGGTTTCGATCTGCCGCCGGTTCCGGAATCGCACTTCCGCCTTGCCCGGATGGACGTTGATGTCCACCGCGTCTCCCGGCAGGTCCAGCCGGAGGAAGATCCACGCCCGGCACGCCTCGGGCACGGTGGTCCGGTACCCCCGGTCCGCGGCGGCGAGAATCCCGGGATCGCGGAATGGGCGACCGTTCACGAACAGGTGAGCACGGCGGAACCCGGGGCGGGCCCGGTCGGGGCGTTGGATGACGCCGAGGGCGCAGAGGTCTCCTCGCTGCGTGCTGAGGGCGATGAGGCCGGCGGCCGACGCATCCCGCCAGATGGCCTGGATGCGGTCTCCCAGGTCCCGACCGGCGGGGAGGTCGAGGACCGTCCGGCCGTTCACCTCGAACAGAAAATGGGTTCCCAGATTCGCCAAGGCCTGGGCGTGGATCACCTCGGAGATGGCCCGGGTCTCGACCCCGACGCTGCCCAGGAAACGGGCCCGGGCCGGCGTATTGAGAAACAGGTTTTGCACGTCCACCGTGGTGCCACGCCGCCGCGCAACGTCGTCGACGGCCTGGATGCGGCCGGCGAGGGCCCTTACCCGGGTGCCGTTCTCGTCGCCCTCGGGAGCCGTCTCGATGATCAGCCGGGACACGGCGGCGATGGACGGGAGCGCCTCCCCCCGGAACCCGAGGGTGCTGATCTCCCGGAGGTCCTCCGCCCTCTGGATCTTGCTGGTCGCATGTCGGTCCAGACACAGGATGACGTCCTCGCGGACCATGCCGGAGCCGTCGTCCGAAACGCGGATTCGGCTCTTTCCTCCCCGGTCGACCCGGACTTCGATCCGTCCGGCTCCGGCGTCGAGGGCGTTCTCCACCAGCTCCTTCACCACGGACGCCGGCCGCTCTACCACCTCCCCGGCAGCGATCTGGTTGGCCACGTGGTCCGGTAGGATGCGGATGCGACCGGCCGTTCCCTCATTCCGCTTCATGGGAGGCGCCCCTCGGGCTCGGGAAGGGGCCACGGAAGCCCATAGAAGCGCACGGCGTTGGCGGTGGTGTCGGACGCCACCGTCTCCATGTCCTCACCCCGAATCTCGGCTACGGTCCGTGCCACCAGGGTGACGAAGGCGGGCTCGTTTCGCTTGCCTCGGTGAGGCGCCGGCGACAGGTAGGGTGCGTCGGTCTCCAGCATGTACCGGTCCCTCGGCACGGCCTCCACCACCGTACGGTCGAAGCGTTTGAAGGTGCACGAGCCGGTGAACGAGACCAGCCATCCGACGTCGAGAGCCAACTCCAGGATGTCCGGCGGACCTCCGAAACAGTGGAGCACTCCCGTCACGGTTGGGCCGTACTCCCGGAGGATGGCACTCATGTCATGGTCCGCCTCCCGGGAATGAACCACGACCGGAAGCTTCAGGTCGGAAGCCAGGGCGAGCTGGTCCGTGAACAGGCGCCGCTGCACGTCTCGAGGCGAATGGTCGTAATGGTGGTCGAGCCCGGTCTCTCCGATGGCCACGCAGCCGGCGTCCGCCGCAACTTCGCGGATCCGGTCCAGGCAATCCGGTGGAGCCTCGGCCGCCTCGTGGGGATGGACGCCGGCCGTAGCGTAGAGCCCAGGGTGGCTCCGGGTCAAAGCGACGGCCTCACGGGCATCGTCCAACGAGGACGCGATGCAGACCCACCCCCCCACGCCAGCCGCGCGACTCCGGGTCAGGACTTCCCCCAGGTCGTCTTGGAAGGCCCGGTCCGTGAGGTGGCAGTGTGAGTCGATCAGCACGTTGGCGTGTGGCGTACCGCGCTCCCCCCGTTACACCGTCGCGGCGGCCTCCTTGGGACGCCGTTTCTTCTTCTTCTTGCTGTCGTCGCCGGTGCCCCAGCGTTCCTGGATCTCGAGAAGAGCAGGCGAGGCCACGAAGATCGACGAGTAGGTCCCGATGATGATCCCCAGGATCAGCACCATGGTGAAGTCCCGGATGACGGCGCCGCCAAGAACCAGCAAAGCCCCGAGAACGACGATGGTGGTTCCCGAGGTCAGCACGGTGCGGGGCAGCGTCTCGTTGATGGACCGGTTCACCAGCTCGTAGGGGTCCTCTCTGCGGCCGCCCTTCTTCCCGAGGTTTTCCCGGATCCGGTCGAAGACGACGATCGTATCGTTCAGAGAGTACCCCAGGATCGTCAGTAGGGCCGCTACGGTCGGTAGCGAGATTTCCACGCGGAAGAGGGCCAGAAATCCCAGGGTGACCAGCACGTCATGGGCCGTCGCAATGACGGCAGCCACGCCGAACCGGAACTCGAACCGGATCGCGATGTAGATCAGCGTCAGGATCAGAGAAAACAGGATGGCCAGGCCGGCCTTCTGTTGGAGCTCCGCCCCGATCTTGGGACCCACGAGATCCTGCCGCTCGATTTCGAAAGTGCCCGGCCCGTAGGCGGCGGAGATCTGCTCGCTGAGGTCCGCGGCGATCTGGGCCACGTCCACGCCCTCGGCCAACGGAGCACGGATTACGAATTCGTCATCCGAGCCGAAGCGCGTGATGGGCGGAGCCTGCGTCCCCCCGAGGGCCTGGCGAAGATCGGCAGCCGTGGTCGGCTGGTTGAAGCGGATCTGCACCAGGGAGCCCCCGGTGAAGTCCACGCCGTAGTTCTGCCAATTCCCCATGGTCACCACGTTGGAGACCATCGCCCCGATCCCGACGAGCAAGAGCACCGCCGACACCACGTACGCTTTACGCCGCTGTTGGATGAACGGGTACCTGGATTCTCGAAAGAGCCACATGGATTTCGCCTAGCCGGTCATTAGATGCTGATGGGGTCCGACGCTTTGCGCCCAGACATGTACAGGATGAAGAGCGTCCGGGTCACGTAGATCGCCGAGAAGAACGAGGCCACGATGCCGATACAAAGTGTCACGGCGAACCCCCGGACCGGTCCCGTCCCGAACTGGAACAGGATCAAGCCGGTGATCAGCGTGGTGAGGTTCGCGTCCACGATGGCCGACAGGGCGTTGGCGAACCCCTCGTCCACGGCGGTGCGAGTAGCACGGCCAGCAGCCAACTCCTCTCGGATCCTCTCGAAGATGAGCACGTTCGCATCGACCGCCATACCGATGGACAGGATGAGACCGGCGATCCCGGGCAGCGTCAGCGTCGCCTCCATGGCCGACAGCCCGCCCAGCACCAACAAGAGGTAGATGGCGAGGGCG